>JAFKKQ010000029.1 GCA_017304505.1 Hyphomicrobiales bacterium
ATCGCGTTCCATTACGAGCCGCTCGCGTTGACGTCAGCGACTGTAACGCGGGCCGAGATCGGTCTGCGGCAAAGCGCAACCGCCTATTGGAGCGCGCAATCGCTGTTCAAATATCTGCCGCAGCATGACGAGGTGTTTCCCCGCATCGCCCGCGAGGCCGGCGATTGTCAGTTCGTGTTCATCCACCACTCGACCGACGGCGTCACCAATCTTTTCAAGTCGCGGCTCGAGCGCGCCTTCGCCGCCTTCGGGCTCAAGGCCGCCGACCATTGCGTGTTCCTGCCCAGGATGAGCGTGAACCGTTTCGCGGCATCCGCCGCGCAATGCGATGTCATGCTCGACAGCATCGAGTGGTCAGGCGGCAACACCACGCTTGAGGCCATTGCGCAGAACCTGCCTGTGGTCACGCATGAGGGTCAGTTCATGCGCGGCCGGATCAGCGCCGGCATCCTGCGGATGATGGGCATGCCGGAAACCATCGCCGGCACGATCGATGAATACGTCGCGCTTGCCGTGCGCATGGGCGCCGACCCGGCGTGGCGGATGGCCCTCAAGGATCGTGTCGCGATCGACAAGGAGCGCCTTTACCGCGACCGCACCTGCATCGCCGGGCTCGAGGCGTTCCTCGAGCGCGCCGCGCACCGGCAAGCCTGACCGGCACCGCGGCGTCAACGCCGCGCCGCATCGCCCGTATTCAGATCCTCCCCGGCCGCCGGACGCGCATGGTTCGGCGCATGCCCGAGCCGGCACGCGCAACCCTTCTCTAATCATATCGGCGGCACGAAAACGTTAACCATATTTTTTTACGGCGCATTACGGCCCGCGTGCGATCAACGACGCGATCCAGTGGGGATCGTCACGTGTCATCACGTGTTGGGGATTTGGACCAGAAAGGTACAAAGTTATGTCTGATATCGTTCTTTCCGCAGGCGTCCGGTCGAACCTGCTGCAATTGCAGAACACCGCCGACCTGATGACCACCACCCAGAACCGTCTTGCCACCGGCAAGCGCGTCAACTCCGCGCTCGATAACCCGATCAACTATTTCACGGCCCAAGGCTTGTCGAACCGCGCCAACGACCTGAGCGGCCTGCTCGACTCGATGTCGACCGCCATCAACACCATCCAGGCGGCCAACAACGGCATCACCTCGATCACCAAGCTTGTGCAGTCGGCGCAGGCGCTGGCGAGCCAGGCAAAACAGACTTCGGACGCCGACACCCGTTCCAGCCTTGCCGCCCAGTTCGATGCGCTTCTGACTCAGATCGACCAGCTCGCCGGCGATTCCGGCTTCAACGGCATCAACCTGCTGGGCAAGAAGGACAGCTCGGACACCGACAACGACCTAGTCGTGACGATGAACGAGACTGGCGGCTCGTCGATCACGATCAGCGCGGTCGACTTCACCACAGACGCCAACGGCTTGAATATCGGCGGGGCCAACGCCAACTGGGCGACGCTGGACGACGTCAAGCTGGCGACGGACGACCTCACCGCCGCGCTCACCTCGCTGCGGTCGCAGGCCCAGACGTTCGGCTCCAACCTGTCGACCGTGCAGATTCGCCAGGACTTCACCAAGGCGATGATCAACACGCTGCAAACCGGCTCGGACTCCTTGACGCTGGCCGACACCAACGAAGAGGGCGCGAACATGCTGGCCTTGCAGACCCGCCAGCAGCTCTCCACCACCGCATTGTCGCTGGCTTCGCAGGCGAACCAGGCCGTGCTGCGGCTGTTCGGTTAAGCCGACCGGCATTGACGAAACGAGCGGCGGCGCGCAAGCGCCGCCGTTTTTATTTATCTTGCGTCATTAAGATTTCGGTAAGAATTCGATAACGGAATATCAAGCTTAACAGATCATTCTGCCGCCAAAGCCGCTCGAGGGAGCGGGTGCAAAACCGGTAGGCGGAGTTGATCCATGAGTGACATCGTTCTCTCGGCGGGTGTCCGGTCCAACCTTCTGCAATTGCAGAAGACCTCGGACCTGATGACCACCACCCAGACCAGGCTCGCCACCGGCAAGAAGGTGAATTCGGCCCTGGACAATGCGATCAACTTCTTCACGGCGCAGGGCCTGTCCAATCGCGCCAACGACTTGAGCGCCTTGCTCGATTCGATGTCGACGGCCGTCAACACGATCCAGGCCGCCAACAACGGCATCACCTCGATCACCAAGCTGGTGCAATCCGCTCAGGCCCTGATCAGCCAGGCGCAACAGACCTCCGATACCGCCACCCGCTCCGGCCTTGCGCAGCAATACAACGCAATCCTGACACAGATCGATCAGTTGGCAGGCGATTCGGGCTTCAACGGCATCAACCTGATCGACAAGAACAACAGCACCGACCTGACGGTGACGATGAACGAGACCGGCACGTCGACCATCACGGTCGCGGCCGTCGACTTCAGCTCGAACGGTCTGTCCATCGCCAACTCGGCGAATAACTGGGCCGCCAGCACCGACCTCGCCGCGGCAAGCACCGACCTGACCGCCGCTTTGGTCACGTTGCGCGCGCAAGCTCAGACGTTCGGCTCGAACCTGTCGACGGTGCAGATTCGTCAGGACTTCACCAAGGCGATGATCAACACGCTGCAGGTGGGGTCGGACGCCCTGACGCTGGCCGACACCAACGAAGAGGGCGCCAACATGCTGGCCCTGCAAACCCGACAGCAGCTTTCCACCACCGCATTGTCGCTGGCTTCGCAGGCGAACCAGGCCGTGCTGCGGCTGTTCCAGTAACGCAGGCGATAGCGGGCCCGCTGCGGCGGTTCTGCTTATCCCTGCGACGATATTTCCAAATGGCGTTTGCGAACGGCAAACGCCATTTCCGCTTCAGCAGAACCGATGGGAGAGGCTGATGGCGCTCAAAGTCGAACTCAAGCCCAACGAACGCATCCTGATCGGCGAAGCCGTCGTCACCAACTGCAACCAGCGGTCCTGGCTGGTGATCGAAGGCGTGAGCCCGATCCTGCGGGAGAAGGATATCCTGACCGCGGCCAGCGCCGACACGCCGGCGAAGCGGATCTATCTGGCGGTCCAGTTGATGTACACCGCGCGCGACCCGCGCGCGCATCACGACGTGTATTTCGGGCTGGTGCGCGAGATCGTGCAAGCCGCGCCGAGCACTTGGGATTACGTCGAAAATATCAATAATCAAATCTTAACAGGGAACCTGTACAAGGCTTTGCGAGAAGCCAAGAAGCTGATCGCCTACGAGGAGGAATTGTTGCAGCATGCCAAGCGCAGCGCAAACGTACAAAAACGTATCAAGGCAAACGTCAAATCTGCGTGAGCTGGAGGCGTCGCTCCTGCTTCAAGCCGCCGCGCGGCTGCAGTCGGTGCACGACTCGTGGAACGAGAAGAAAGCTCAGCTCAACGACGCGCTGCTTTACAATCGCAAACTCTGGTCGGTCTTCCTCA
>JAFKKQ010000030.1 GCA_017304505.1 Hyphomicrobiales bacterium
TCGCTGATGCCGTGCTTGCGGCACACCTCGCTAGCCGACAATCCAGCAGACCGCACACCAGCCTCAAGTTTATTGCATGCCCTAATGCGAGGCAGGACTGGAACAGACTCTCCTTACGAACAAGGGCAAGCCGAGGAGCAGGTCACCGCTGTTAGTGTAATGGCTCTCTTTCTCATCTCAAACAGACAATGTTATGGTGAAAGTCTCCCTTGAGGCATAAGAGAGTTTTCAAATTATGAGCCGCTTTTATACTCTGACCCGATCCATCCTCGCCACGATTGTAGGATGCTCTGTTGCCTGGGTATCTAACGCCGCCGCAGAAGACGCCACGCAGTTTCCGTCGCGAAACATCACGCTCATCGTTCCGTTTGGCGCGGGCGGACCGCCCGACAGCATCGCGCGTGTCGTCGCGGCCGGCCTTAGCGAGAATCTCGGAAAACCCGTCATCGTGGAGAATCGCCCGGGCGCAAGCACGGGCATCGCGGCGAATGCCGTCGCGCGGGCGGCGCCCGACGGCCACACGCTAATGGCGGTGGATATTTCCTTCGCGGTCACCCCTCACATCGCATCCAACCTGGGCGTCGATCCGTTCAAGGATTTCAAGCCGGTCGGCCTCTCGGCGAAGTCGGTCTTCACTTTGCTCGCTTCGCCGGCGTTGCATGCGCCGACCCTGGCGGACTTCCTGAATCTTGCGAAAGCCAAGGGCGAAGACATCGAGATCGGGCACACGGGAGTCGGCACCACGCCGCACCTTGCCGCCGTCACCTTCATCAAGGCGGCCGGAATCGCCCCGCTGCTCGTGCCTTACCGCACCGTAAGCGAAGCGACCAACAACGTCATCGCGGGACATATCTCCGCGGTGTTCTCCGCGGCCAGCACGGCCATCGGACTCGCCGGACAGAACAAGGTCAACATCCTTGGCGTGACGGGAACGAAGCGGCTCGGCTCGCTGCCGGACACCCCCACGTTCCAGGAAAACGGCATCAAGATGGTCGGCTTCGAGGGCGGCTCGTGGTACGGCATCGTCGCGCCCGCCAGCACTCCCGATCCGATCGTCGCCAAGCTCAACGCGGCCCTGGCCAAAACCGTGCGAAACGAAAACATGAAGCAGAAGCTGATGGCGGCCGGCATCGAACTCTCAAGCAGCACGCCGGAGGAATTCGGCGCGTTCATCCACACGCAATACACCTATTGGGGCGAGACGTTGCGCGCGGCCGGAATCAAACCGGAGCCCAAATAATCCGCCAAGCCGGTTCAACCCGCAAACGGACATCAGCCGGACGGCGGCGCGGTGTCGTGCGTCGCAGTGTTCCATGTTGCTACGGAATGTTGCGCGAGGCGCATCGCCGCCTCGATCTGCGTGGCCGCATTGCGAAGCAAGGGAAGGTACTTGCGAACCATCGTCGGGGCGCTGTTTCGCGGCGGGTATTCGAGCACGTTGACGCCGGCAACGACCGCGCCGGAGCCGTCGCGGATCGGGACGGCGATCGAACGAAAGCCACGGCCGGGCCCCGGCTCGACCGTGACCCAGCCGCAGCTGCGCGTCTGCTCCACACTGGCCCGCAGGGCATCCCTGTCGAGCGCTTCCGGCGCCACGCTGCCTGTCGGCAGCGCTTCAAGGTAATGCTTGAATTGCTCCGGCGAAAGGCCGGCGAGCAGCACGCGGCCGAGCGAAGCGCTATAGGCCGGAACGCGGCTGCCCAACGCAACCGACACGTTCAGCATGCGGTTGTTTGCCGAACGCGCCAGCAGGCCGACATCGAAGCCGTCGGCGATCCCGAAGCTCGACGTCTCACGCGTCGCCTCGGTCAACTCGTTCAAAAACGGTTGAATGACCCGGTCGAGATCCAGCGACGCAAGATAGCTGAAACCAATATCGAGCGTTCGAGGCCGTAGGTAAAACAGATCGTCGCTGCGGCCGACATAACCCAGATCGAGCAGCGTCAGCAGAAAGCGCCGCGCAGCCGCCCGGTCCAAGCCCGTGCGCTTGGCCACGTCCGCGATCCGCAGCATCGGGGCGTCGCGATCGAACGCTTGAATGACCGACAAGCCGCGGGCCAGCGATTCCGAGAAATGACCGGTTGGTTTCGGAGTGTGCTTGAGCGTCGGCATGCAAAGCTCATTTATTTGTGCGATAATCGCACGATT
The DNA here is from genome assembly GCA_017304505.1 of Hyphomicrobiales bacterium. Classification (GTDB taxonomy): domain Bacteria; phylum Pseudomonadota; class Alphaproteobacteria; order Rhizobiales; family Xanthobacteraceae; genus Z2-YC6860. Next base: position 2,149 of record JAFKKQ010000030.1, read on the forward strand.
ATATATCAGTTTTAAAAACGTAAATAATCAGGAGCTTTCCAGCCGTTGTTGACTCATATTCATCGGATTCCTTAAGCTCACTCATCCGATGGCGGTCGTGCGATTATCGCACATTATGATGAGAGGTCAGCATGGCGTCCACCACAACTTACAAAAACGTCATCGTTGAAAAGGACTCAGGACTGACGTGGGTGACGCTGAACCGGCCCGACAAGCGCAACGCGATGAGCCCCGCACTCGACCAGGAGATGCTCGACGTCATCCTCAGCCTGGAGGGCGATCCGGAAACGCGCGTTCTGATCCTGACAGGCGCCGGCGAAGCGTTCTGTGCCGGCATGGATCTCAAGCTCTACTTCCGTGCTCTTGAGAACAAACCCGCCGAGCGCATCCGCGCCGAATGGGTTACGCATCAATGGCGCTGGTACCGGCTCTGGAATTTCCCGAAACCGACGATCGCAATGGTCAACGGCTACTGCATGGGTGGCGCGTTCACGCAATTGATCGCCTGCGACTTTGCCTTCGCAGCGGAAGACGCGAAATTCGGGCTTTCGGAGGTCAACTGGGGCATTCTGCCCGGCGGACTCGTGAGCAAGGCATTGCACGTCACCCTGGGTTACCGCGACGCGATGTACTACAGCCTGACGGGCGAATCGTTCGACGGCAAGAAAGCCGAAGAAATCAAGCTGATCACCAAAGCCGTGCCAGCAAGCGAATTGCGCGCGGTCACGACCGAATTCGCAAAGCGTTTCCTCAAGCTCAATCCGGAAACGCTGCGCGGCACCAAACAGGGTCTCAAGGCCGTCCGCGACATGGATATCGGCCAAGCCCACGAATACCTGATGGCCAAGTCCAACGAATTGCGCGCCCGCGATACGGAAAATGGCTATTCGCAAGGCATCAAGCAATTCATCGACGACAAGACGTTCAAGCCGGGGCTTGGCGCTTATAAGCGTCCCGAGTGATCGCAGCGAAATTTCGGAGCATTGCATGATCCAGGAGGCCATTTCCCTCCCGTTGGACGGCGTGAAGGTCCTGGAGCTCGGGACCATGATTACGGCGCCATACGCGGCCATGTTGCTCAGCGAACTCGGCGCCAAGGTGATCAAAGTCGAAAATCCCGATGGCGGCGACCCGTTCCGCGCCACCGGAGGCGGCCGCTACGGACCGAACTTCGTGGCCTACAATCACGGCAAACGCAGCATCAGCCTCGATCTGAAGGCGGAAGACGGCAAGCAGGCGTTCCGCAAGCTGCTGGAATGGTCCGACGT
>JAFKKQ010000031.1 GCA_017304505.1 Hyphomicrobiales bacterium
TCGGTGATAGTGATCATGGTGTTGTTGAACGAGGCGTTCACGTGAGCGACGCCCGAAGCGATATTCTTTCGTTCGCGCCGGCGGACTCGGCCGGTGGCGGTGGCTTCCTTACCCATTCACGATCCTTTCGAGGCCCGCAGATGACAGCAGGCCGATTCAATTCGCTTGTTCGTTAAGTCGCCTTCTTCTTGCCGGCGATGGCCTTGGCCGGACCTTTGCGGGTACGGGCATTGGTATGAGTGCGCTGGCCGCGGACCGGCAGGCCCTTGCGGTGACGCAAACCGCGGTAGCAGCCGAGGTCCATCAGCCGCTTGATGTTCACGGCGGTCTCGCGTCGCAGGTCGCCTTCGACCACGTAGTCGCGGTCGATCATTTCGCGAATCTGCAGCACCTCTTGGTCGGTCAACTGCGATACCCGGCGGTCTTCCGGGATATGGACCTTCTCCATGATGTCCTTGGCGTTCTTCTGACCGATGCCGTGGATGTATTGGAGCGCGATCAGCACGCGCTTGTTGGTCGGAATATTGACGCCTGCAATTCGGGCCACGATTTCACTCCTGTTCCGGCCGGCTTTGGCGCGCCCTGCCGTTCCTGCCTGTTCCGAAATTCCGGAAGGGCCTCCCAAGCGGTAACGCGACGCCCTCCCCACCACCCTGGGGCCGGCATCGTTCGAACTCTGTCCGCCTGAATGCCCTGGTTATTAAGGGATTCTCCCTCACTTCGTCAACCTCCGCCCCCGCGCAGATTTTCTGACTTTGCCGCGGGCCGCCCCTCCTGCGCGCAACCCGCGTTTGGCAGCCTTTCGGGCGCTCTTTGAGCCCTTGGAGGGACTCCTGACGGCCTTGGCGTTGCCTTTGGCAGGCCGTTTACGGGAGACGGCCCCGCGGACCGCGGCTGCCCGCCGACCTGCCGATTTGGTCGCCGCCGATTTGGTTTTGGCCGCCCGCGACCCGGCGCGCTTTGCCTTGGCCTTGCGCACGGTTTTCCCGGCTCCCGTTCCCGTCCTGGCCTTTGCCGGACGCCCCCGCGCCGCAGCAGACCGTCCACGGGGCGCCCTCGCCGACCGAGCGCCGGTCGGTTTCCGGCCGGCACTTCCCGCGACGGCTCGGGCCAGGGCCTGATTGATCGCCCGCGCGACGCCTCCGATCGAGGCCATGCCGTCGACCGTTCGCAACGCGCCCTTGCCGCGATAATGATGCACCAGGGGGGCCGTCTGCGCCTCGTAGGCTGCAAGACGCTGCTTGAGCACATCCGGGTTGTCGTCCGGCCGCAGCGGCTCGCCTCGGGCCTTCATCTGCTCGACACGGGCTTCGATCCGGCGGACCAGGATCTCCGGATCGACCTTGAGTTCCACCACGGCATCGAGCCGCAGTCCCTTGTCGGCGAGCATTCGGTCCAGCGCCTCGGCCTGCGGCACAGTGCGCGGAAAGCCATCCAGGATAAAGCCGCGCCTGGCGTCCGGCTGATCGATCCGGTCTGAAACGATGGCAACCACGACATCGTCCGGAACCAGGGCGCCTCGCGCCATGATGTCCTTGGCCTTGAGGCCGACCGGCGTACCGGCCGCCACGGCCGCACGCAGCATATCGCCGGTGGAAAGCTGAACGATGCCGTGTTTCGCAACAAGTTCCTTGGCCTGCGTCCCCTTGCCGGCCCCCGGCGGGCCAAGCAAAACAATCCTCATCTCCTGCGCCCCCGCAGCTTCGAACGTTTGATCAAACCTTCATATTGATGCGCCAGCAAGTAGCCCTGAATCTGGGCCACCGTATCCATCGTCACGCTGACCACGATCAGCAGCGACGTACCGCCGAAATAGAACGGCACCGCCGCATACGAGATCAGGATTTCTGGAATCAGACAAACCACCGCCAGATAAGCCGCGCCGACAACCGTGATGCGGCTCAGCACATAGTCGATGTATTCGGCGGTGCGCTCGCCCGGCCGGATGCCTGGAATAAAGCCGCCGTGCTTCTTCAAGTTGTCGGCCGTCTCGGTCGGGTTGAACACCACGGCCGTGTAGAAGAACGTGAAGAAGATGATCAGCGCAATATAGAGGACAAGGAACAGCGGCCTCCCATGCGAAAGCTGGGTGGTGAGAGTGTTGAACCACTCCGGCCCGCCGCCGGCGTTGAAGCTTGCAACCGTGGTCGGCAGCAACAGCAGCGACGACGCGAAAATCGGCGGGATCACGCCCGAGGTGTTGAGCTTGAGCGGCAGGTGCGAGGATTGCCCCTCGAACATGCGGTTGCCGACCTGGCGCTTGGGATACTGGATCAACAGCCGCCGCTGCGCCCGCTCCATGAACACGATGAAGCCGGTGACCGCGATCGCCATGGCAATGACGACCAGAATCAGCGGGGTGGACAGCGCGCCCTGGCGGCCAAGCTCGAGCATGCCGGCGATGGCCGACGGCAGCTCGGCGACGATGCCGGCCATGATGATCAGCGAGATGCCGTTGCCGATGCCGCGCGCGGTGATCTGCTCGCCGAGCCACATCAGAAACATGGTGCCGCCGGTCAACGTGATCGCAGTCGAAATCCGGAAGAACATTCCGGGCTCGGCCACGGCATTACCCGCGCTCTCAAGGCCTATGGCAATGCCGTAGGCCTGCAGGGCGGCCAGGAAGAGCGTCAGATAACGTGTATACTGATTGATGACTTTTCGGCCCTGCTCGCCCTCTTTCTTGAGCTGCTCGAGCGTCGGCGAAACGGTCGTCATCAATTGAATAATGATCGATGCCGAAATGTACGGCATGATGTTCAACGCGAAGATCGCCATGCGGTTGATGCCGCCGCCGGCGAACATATTGAACATGCCGAGGATACCGCCGGCCTGGGTGCGGAAAATCTCGCTCCAGGCGGTCGGGTCGATACCCGGCAGCGGGATGTAGGTGCCCAGGCGATAGACCAGTAGCGCGCCGACCGTGAACCAGATGCGCTTCTTCAACTCTTCGGCTTTTGCAAACGCCGAAAAGTTGAGATTGGCTGCCAGTTGTTCCGCTGCAGACGCCATCGAGAGCTCCGTTCCCGCCCCACCTAACCGACGGACACACCTAGCTTCATCCGCGGGCCCAGCCACAAAACACTGCTGTGGCACCCCCGTGCAAAGCGCCCGCTATCCGCGATCTCTATGTGGGGCATGATTGCCCTCAAATCCATGCTCCCAGGAATCGAGATCGGGAATCCAGTTCGCCGCTCTCCAATCCCCCAACCATCGCACTACGCGGCCTTTTCACCCTCTTCACGCTTCGGAGCCAGGATTTTCACCGAGCCGCCGGCCTTCTCAACGGCCTCCAGAGCCGGCTTCGACGCGCCGAACACCTCGAAGGTGACCTTGGCCTTCAACTCACCGTTACCCAGGAGCCGCACTCCGTCCTTGGCGCGGCGGATCACACCAGCCTTG
>JAFKKQ010000032.1 GCA_017304505.1 Hyphomicrobiales bacterium
TCGGCAGGTCGTGGGCGCGCGGCATGGCATAGTCCATGAAAGAGGCCGATACGATCTGTCCGCCGTCGTCGTAGACCGTTTGCTCCAGCATCGCCTGGCCGACGCCCATCGCGACCGCGCCATGCATCTGGCCGGCGATGATGGTGTGATCCAGAACGTTGCCGCAGTCATCCACCGCCGAATAGGACGCAAGCGTCGCCCGGCCGGTCTGCGGATCGACCTCGACCTCGGCGACGTGGCAGCCGTTGGGGAAGGTGAGCGGCGTCTGGGTGGTAACGCGGGTGTCGAGGTCTTCCTCGATCTCGCCCTTCTTCTTCATCTCCCTGGCGCGCTCGGCCACATCGAACAGCGACATGCGGCGGTCCGTGCCGACCACGTTAAAGGCACCGTTCTTGTATTCGATATCGCCTTCGCCGGCCTCGAGGGCCGCCGCGGCGACCTTCTGGCCTTTCGCGAGCATGGCCTCAAGCGTTTTGACCATCGCATGACCCGCGGTCATCGCCGTGCGGGAGCCGACCGAAGCGTAGCCTGCAAGCTCATTCGCGCTGTCGCCATGACGATGGTCGACCTGCTTGGCATCGATGCCAAGCCGTTCCGCAACGAGGCGCGGGAAGACCGTGGCGTGGCCTTGGCCCGTGGATTGCACGTTCATGGTGAACGTCAACCGCTCGTCGTCGGCAAACGACACCTGCGTTGCCTCGACCGGGGAACCGCCGGCGTGTTCCAGCACGAAACACACGCCACGGCCGCGCAAAAGCCCGCGCTTCTTCGATTCGCGCTTGCGCGTGTTGAATCCCTCGTAATCGGCCAGCGCCAGGCCTCTCTCGACCACCGCGGCGAAGTCGCCGCTGTCGTAGGTCGTTCCGACCGCCGTCTTGTAAGGCATGGCCTTGCTCGGAATGAGATTGCGGCGGCGCAGCTTGATCGGGTCGATGCCCGACACGCGCGCGGCCTCGTCGACGACGCGCTCGAGGCAGTAGCTCGCCTCGGGGCGTCCCGCGCCGCGATAGGGTGCGGTCGGCGTGGTGTTGGTGAACACGCACTTGGCCTGCACGTCCATCAGCTTGATGTCGTACATGCCGGGGAGGCAGCGCGTGAAGTTCGAGGTGTGGATGTTGGCGCCGACCGCGCCGACATAAGCGCCGAGGCTGCCGACATGACGAACACGAAGGGCGAGGAACTTGCCTTTCTCGTCGAGCGCCAACTCCACGTCGCTGAAAGCATCGCGGGCGTGGTTGTCGCTCATGAACGATTCGTTGCGGCCTGACATCCAGTGCACCGGTCGGCCGATCTTTTTGGCCCCGATCAGCATCGCGACGTATTCCGGGTAGGGACCGGTCTTAAGCCCGAATGCGCCCCCGACCTCCTCGGTCACAACGCGCAACCTGTCGTTCGGCACACCCATGACTTGCGCCATCGCGTCGCGCATCGCGCGCGCGCCTTGCGAGCAGACCCGAAGCAGGTAGCTTTCGTTCGCCGGGTCATAGCTTGCGGTGCCGCCGCGGGGCTCCATCGATGCGACGTTGATGCGCTGGTGCGTCAGTGAGATCCGCGCCACATGCGCTGCGGACTTCATGACGTCATCGACCTTGGCCGCCATCTCGGCGGGATTGGCGGCAAGACCTTCCCAATCGACCGCGATATTGCCCGGCGCATCGTCCCACACCTGCGGCGCGCCCGGTTCCACGGCGCCGCGCAGATCGGTGATCGCGTCGAGCGGCTCATATTCGACCTCGACCGCCTCGGCGCCGTCCTGGGCGTCCGCGTATGTCTCGCCGATCACCATCGCGACCGTCTCGCCGGTGTGGCGCACCCGGTCGCCCACAAGGGCCGGACGGAACGGCAGGACGAGCTTGGTGCCGCCACGACCGGCCACCGGTGGGTGCTGCGACAGGTTGCCGACATCGGCCGCCTTGATGTCGTCCGCCGTGATAACGGCGATCACGCCCTTGATCGCGAGCGCCGCCTTGGCATCGACGGATTTGACGTTGGCGCAGGCATGCGGCGAGCGGACGAAGCAGGCGTAAGCCTGGTTCGGCAGCGGTGCATCGGCCATGTAGCGGCCTTCTCCGCGCAACAAGTAATCGTCCTCGACGCGCTTTGTGGAAGCGTGGGAAGTCTTCATGTCCATGTCGGCTAGGCTTTCCAGGAATGCTGGGTAAAGTCTGTACGGACCCTAGAGATACCGGCCATAATCCGATCCTGCAATGACCCAGCACGACGCGCAGAACCACACGGATTCAACCCCCATCGGACTGGGCATCGCCGGTCTCGGCATGGCTGGTGCGGTCATGGTGCATGCCGCCGCGGCTCACCCGGGCTTCGTGCTGCGGGCCGCCGCCGACCCGCACCCGGCGCCGCGTGAGGCTTTCGCCCGCGACCATAACGCACGGGCCTATGCCGACATTGCGGATCTGGTCGCCGACCCGGCGGTCGAAGCGGTCTATGTTGCCACGCCGCACCAGTTTCACGCGCCCCATGCGATCCTGGCTGCGGAGCACGGCAAGCACGTTATCCTGGAAAAGCCGATGGCGCTGACGCTTGCCGATTGCGACGCCATCATCGCCGCGGTCGAGCGGCACAAGGTGCATCTCATTGTCGGCCACACCCACGCCTTCGATCCGGCGGTGCGGCTGATGCGCGACATCATCGCCCGCGGCGACCTGGGCCGGCTCGGACTGATCCACAGTTTCAACTACACCAATTTCCTGTACCGCCCGCGCCGGCCTGAGGAACTGGACACTGCGAAAGGCGGCGGCATCCTGTTCAACCAGGTGCCGCACCAGATCGACACCGCCAGGCTTATTGCCGGCGGGCTTGTGCGAAGCGTGCGCGCGCAGGCGAGCGTGCTCGATCCGGCGCGGCCGACCGAGGGCGGCTGCGCGGCATTGCTGCAATTCGAGGGCGGGGCCGCAGCTTCGCTGGTCTACAGCGGCTACGATCATTTCGATTCCGACGAATGGCATTTCGGCATCGGCGAGCGTGGCGCGCCGAAACCCATCGCGCATGGTGCGGCACGCCGGGCGCTTGCCGATGCGGCCAGCGAAACCGAGGCGCGGACCAAGACCTTTGCCTATGGCTCGGCAGGTGGTGTCCTGCCGCCGCACCAGCCGCACTTCGGCCTCACCATCGTCACCTGCTCGGACGGTGACCTGCGTGCCTCCGCCGACGGTGTCACCGTCTATGGGCGCGATGGTCTGCGCGAAATTCCACTGCCTCGCGGCGACGGTATGCCGGGTCGCCGCGAGGTGCTGGACGACATGCGCGCGGCGATCCGCAGCGGCCGCAAGCCCGTGCATGACGGCCGCTGGGGCAAGGCGACCGTCGAAGTCGCGCTCGCCATCTTGCGCTCGTCGCGGGAAGGCCGCGAGGTCGAGCTGGAACACCAGGT
>JAFKKQ010000155.1 GCA_017304505.1 Hyphomicrobiales bacterium
CGGTCGATCACGAACGCCCAGCACGCGCCCATCTCGGGATGATCCGGGCGAGCCAGGCAATCGGCGCGGCTGGCGCCGTCCCACACCGCATCGATGAACAGGAATTTGACCAACGGCGGCACGACCCACGCCACCAGCAGAACGCAGAGCAGAGTCAGCGCGACATTGAGCGGACTGGAGAACAGGTTTTCCCGCATCCACGCGACCGCACCGGACGCCACCGTTGGCGGCAGCTGCGGCGCAACGATCCGTTCGCGCACGAAGGCCGCCCGATCCGCACTGTCACCCGCGATCACGCCCTCATTCATGTCAACGCTCCACCAGCGCCACGCGGCGGTTGTAGAGGTTCATCAATCCCGAGGTAACGAGGCTGATAACGAGATACACCGCCATCGTGATGGCGATGACCTCGACGGCCTGCCCGGTCTGGTTGAGCACCGTTCCAGCGAAGATCTGCACCAGGTCCGGGTAGCCGATGGCCACCGCCAGCGTCGAGTTCTTGGTGAGGTTGAGGTATTGGCTGGTGAGCGGCGGAACGATGACGCGCATCGCCTGCGGCACCACCACGAGGCGCAGCGTCGGCCCGGGCTTAAGTCCCAGCGAATATGCCGCCTCCGTCTGCCCCTTGTCGACCGCAAGCACGCCGGCGCGCACCACCTCGGCGATGGACGCCGCAGTGTAGATCACCAGCCCGAACAAGAGCGCCATGAACTCCGGCAGCAACTCGATGCCGCCGCGGATGTTGAAGCGACCGCTTTCGGGAAAGACGAACGTGATGGGAAAATCCGAGAGCACCAGCGCCGCAAGCGGCGGCACGATCACCAGCGCCAGCGTCACCCCCAGCATGGAACGCTGCTCGCCGGTGAGAGCCTGGCGGCGCCTGGACCAGATGCGATATCCGACGGCCGCGACAACGCCGGCGACGAACGCCGCCAGCACCCATCCCGCCCCGGGCTGCGGCACGGGTTGCGGCAGGAACAGACCACGATTGTTGAGGAATCCGCCGCCCGGCAGCGCCAGGCTCTGATGCACCGCCGGCAGCGCCTTCAGCACAGCGTTGTACCAGAACAAAAGTTGCAGCAGCAGCGGCAGGTTGCGGATCAACTCGACGTAGAAACCGGCCATCCGCGACACCAGCCAGTTTGTCGACAGCCGCGCGATGCCGATGGCAAATCCCAGGATGGTCGCGAGCACGATGCCGAGGCCGGCGACCAGCAGCGTGTTGAGCAGCCCGACCCAGAACGCCCGACCATAGGTCGAGGTCGTTGAATAGTCGATCAGCGTCTGGCTGATGTCGAAGCCCGCGGTGTTGTCCCAGAATCCGAAGCCCGAGGCGATCTTGGCCCGCGCCAGATTCTCGATCGCGTTGCTGATCGCCGCCCACGCCAGGAACGCAATCACCGCGCACAGCAGCACCTGATAGGCGATGCCGCGGACTTTGGGATCGCGGAACAGCGGGACTTTCGGCTTGGGGGCTTCGGCCGCGGCCGTGGCATTTCGTGCCATGAAGCCTCGCTAATGCGGCCGGAGCCGGCAGATCAACGAACCGGCGGCGCGTATTGCAAGCCGCCCTTGTTCCACAGTGCGTTGAGTCCGCGCGCGATCTTGAGCGGCGAGCCCTGCCCGACATTGCGCTCGAACACCTCGCCGTAATTGCCGACGTGCTTGATGATCCGATAGGCCCAGTCGTTAGTCAGCCCGAACGCTTCGCCATATTTTCCTTCGACGCCGAGCAAGCGCCGCACATCGGGGCTTTCCGACTTCATGTGGTCGTCGACGTTGGCCTTGGTGATGCCGAGTTCCTCGGCGTTGACCATCGCAAAGTGCGTCCATTTCACGATGTCGAACCATTGATCGTCGCCGTGGCGAACGGCCGGTGCCAGCGGTTCCTTGGAGATGATTTCCGGCAGGATGGCATGGTCGTCCGGCTGCGCCAGACGCAGACGCTCGCCGGCGAGCGCAGAAGCGTCGGTGGTGTAGGCATCGCAGCGGCCGGCGTCGTAAGCCTTCACCGCCTCGTCCGCTGTGGCGAAGGTGACGGTCTTGAGCTTCATCTTGTTGGTGCGGAAATAGTCGGCAAGATTGAGTTCGGTGGTGGTGCCTTGCTGCACGCAGACGGCAGCGTCGTTCAGCTCAAGCGCTGAGTTGAGCTTGAGCGATTTGCGCACCATGAAGCCTTGCCCGTCGTAGTAATTCACGGCGCCGAAGTTCAAGCCGAGCGCGGTGTCGCGCGAGGACGTCCAGGTGGTGTTGCGCGCCAGCACGTCGATCTCGCCCGACTGCAGCGCGGTGAAGCGGTCCTTCGCCGTCAGCGGCGTGAACTTGACCTTGGTCGGGTCGTTGAAGATGGCGGCGGCCAACGCCCGGCAGAAATCCACGTCGAGACCCGTCCATCGCCCCTGCGCGTCGGGCAGGCCGAATCCGGCCAGCGTGCCGTTGGCCCCGCAATTCAGCATTCCTCGCGTCTTGACCGTTTCGAGGGTCTGGGCCGACGCCACAGACGGCACGGCAACCCCAACGGTTGCCCCGACCGCTGCCGCGAGCACGAACCGGACAATGACGCTTTTCATCCCAAAAACTCCCAAAACGTAGCTCCTACGCCGCTTATGTCCCGTGCGCACCTCTGGTTCCCGCCGCATCCCCTCGACAAATCCATCCCAGAACAGCCAGACAGGCAGGTCAAGGGCTTGCGATTGAGCGAACAGCCACTCTAAATGCCCGAACCGGCAAGGATTTCAAAGCAATGACTAAGGCTGAGAGCGGCCCCTCCGCACACTCCGATATGAAGCCCGACACCAAGGTGACGACCGGGGGCCGCAACCCGCACGAGCACCACGGCTATGTCAACACGCCCGTGTACCACGCCTCCACCCTGCTCTATCGCACGGCCGAGGATTACCTGGCGCACCGCAGCCGGTATTCCTACGGCCGCCGCGGCACGCCGACATCCGAAGCGCTGGAAAAAGCCGTCCAGGCCATCGAAGGCCCAGCCTGCGCCGGCGTCGCGCTGCTTCCGTCGGGGCTTGCGGCGATCTCCACGGCGTTGCTCTCGGTGTTGCACGCGGGCGACAACGTCCTGGTGTGCGACAATGCCTACGGCCCAACGCGCAAGTTCTGCGACGATGTGCTCAGCCGTTACGGCGTGACCGCAACTTATTACGACCCGCTCGCCGGCGCCGGCATCGCCGGGCTGATGCAGCCGAACACGCGCGCGGTGTTCACCGAGGCGCCGGGCTCGCTGACCTTCGAGATGCAGGACATCCCCGCGATCGCTGCCGTCGCCCACGAACGCGGCGCATCGGTGCTGATGGACAACACCTGGGCGAGCCCACTCTATTTCAAGGCGC
>JAFKKQ010000156.1 GCA_017304505.1 Hyphomicrobiales bacterium
TGCGCCTCGGCCAGCGCCTCCGGCCCCCACGGCCACCAGGCAACGGGATTATGCTTGTGCTGGAGCAGATAGGGGCTGGTTTCCCGAGCCAGCCGGTTTTCCGGCCCCGGAGGGTGACTGGGGGGGTGGCTGGCGGCGGGGGGTGTGGACATGGTCTGATTTTTACGACAATTGAGGGACGGCCGCTGCCGGGGTAGCGGTCCCCTTCCAATTAAGCTATGTATGGGGTGCCCTGCGAGATGTCAGCCTGACACTCGTGTGTCGGCGATCATCGAAGACTTGGAGACTAAGAGTGGCTACAGGCACTGTAAAGTGGTTCAACCCGACCAAAGGTTACGGCTTTATCCAACCGCAAGGCGGTGGCAAGGATGTGTTCGTTCACATCTCTGCCGTGGAGCGGGCCGGGCTGAGCACGCTCAACGAAGGCCAGCACGTTGAGTATGAGATCGTCGCCAACCGCGGTAAAGAATCCGCGGAAAACCTCAAGGTACGGTAAACTTCACGCATGGCAGGCCGCGGGTGATTTCATCTGTGGCCCGTTTTGTCTCTGCATGAATGGAAAGCCCGGCCCTGCGCCGGGCTTTCTGCATCTTGAAATCACGAAACGCATTGGCGCGATCGCTACGGCAAGATTGCAAACGCGCGCGCCGGAAAGCCCAGGCCGTTTTTCACCTTCGGCCACGTCACCACGATGAGCGCGCCCTTCGGCGGCACCTTGTCGAGGTTGGTCATGACCTCGATCTGGTAGAGGCCGCGGCGCAGCAGATACGTCTCGGAGTCCATCGCGTCTGTGGTGTCGGTGTCGAGCGACTCGTGGCCGATGGCGACGATGCCGCGATGCTCGGCGAGAAACTTCACCGTCTCGAACGCCCATGCCGGAAATGGCGTGCGCTTGAAGCGCTCGGGGTTGCGCCGCCAATCCTTCGACATGTCGGTGCGCAGCGCGACGAACGAGCCGCGGCGAATGCGGCCGTGCCTTTTCTCCCACGCACGCAGGTCGGCGACGGAAAAGGCGTGATTGGGATCCTTGTTGAGATAGCGCGTGTCATCGAGCACGACGAGCGGCAGGATCATCTGCTTGAGCGGAATCTCGTCCATCGTGATGCCCTGCTCGGCGAAATGCGCCGGAGGATCGACGTGGGTGCCGTACTGGCCGACCATTTCGTAGAATGTCGCACGGAAGCCATTGTCCTTGATGGTGTAGGGTTTGCGCGTGTGCGGATCGGCGGCCGGCGTCATTCTGGCTTGGCCGAAGCCGGACCAGACCGGAGTCGTCGCGTCGAAGCTGTGGGTCAGATCGACGAAGGTTTTCTTGGCGATGATGCCATAGGCGCGCTGAAGATCGCTCGCGGCCGATGCGGGTGTGTCGAATGCGGCAAGCGCCACGACGCACAGCGCGAGGATGAACCGGGGCGTCCCGTACATGGCGCGGCCTCCTTTGTTGATGCGAGGCCGGCAGCTTATTTCACTTCGTGCGGATCGTGCGGGTTTCGCGGGGACCGATATGCTGGTCACGTTGTGTCGATGCGGTGTGGCAACGAGTCCCGTGGACCGATGGCCCTTGACCTTCCTGCGGGCGGCGCGCTTCGGTGCGGCGCGATGACGAAACCGAATCCAAACCGTGACACGATTTTTGCGCTCTCGTCCGGCCGCCCGCCGGCGGCGATTGCGGTGGTGCGCATTTCGGGTCCGCGCGCGCGCGCGGCGCTGGAGGCGCTGGCGCGCCGTGTGCCGGAGCCGCGTCGTGCCGGGCTGGCGCGTGTGCGCGATCCCGAAACCGGCGAACCGATCGACGAGGCGCTGGCGCTCTGGTTTCCTGGGCCGAAGAGCGAAACCGGCGAAGACGTTGCCGAATTGCAATTGCACGGCGGCCCGGCGGTGATCGCGGCGGTGCTGCGCGTGCTGGGACGGATTGAAGGGTTGCGGCTTGCCGAACCCGGCGAGTTTACGCGCCGCGCCTTCGAAGCGGGGCAGCTCGACCTCACTGCGGTGGAAGGTCTGGCCGATTTGATCGGTGCAGAGACGGAGGCGCAGCGGCGGCAGGCGTTTCGTCAGCTCAAGGGATTGCTGGGCGCGCGGGCGGAGACGTGGCGTCAGCGCCTGATCGAGGCGCTGGCCCTGGTCGAGGCGCGAATCGATTTTTCCGACGAGGCCGATGTGCCGGAGGACCTCGTCGGGCCGGCGCTGGCGGTTGCGCGGGGGTTGCGCGGAGAGATCGCGGAGGCGCTGAGCGGTGCGGCCCGCGGCGAACGCCTGCGCGACGGTTTGGTCGTCGCCATCGCCGGGCCGCCGAATGCCGGCAAATCGACGCTGCTCAACCGCATGGCGCGGCGGGAGGCGGCCATCGTGTCGCCGATCCCTGGCACGACGCGGGACGTCATCGAGGTCCACCTCGATCTGGGCGGTTATCCGGTGACCGTGCTGGATACGGCCGGCATCAGGGACAGCACGGACCCGGTGGAGCAGGAGGGCGTTCGCCGGGCGCGGCAACGGGCGTCCGAGGCCGACCTGGTGTTGTGGGTCACAGACGCGACGGATGAAACGGAGGAGTCCGAGCCTGATTTGAAGCAAAAAGCAACGGATTGGGGCAATGAAGGCTCACTTCCGGCCGTGTGGATAATCCGGAACAAAGTCGATTTACTGACACCAAATAACAAGGTTTATAACGATAGTTATAAATCTGAATATAGATTATCGAATATAGCATTTTATCTATCGGCATCAACAGGCGCAGGATTGGATTCATTCTTTGCGCAACTGGGCCATCATTTGGGAAACTACTTCGGATCTGAACCCGCGCTGGTGAGCCGGGAGCGGCATCGGAAGGCGCTGGAGGCCACGGTGGTCCATCTGGATCGCGCCTTGGCGGACGGTGCAGGCGGCCGGGAAGACATTATCGCGGAGGAGTTGCGGGCCGCGGCCAATACCCTCGGCCGGCTTGTCGGTCGGGTGGACGTGGAGGATGTCCTCGATACGATCTTCCGTGACTTTTGCATCGGAAAGTGACCCTCAGTTGTTTCACATGAAACGCGCAGCGGATGCCGCCCCCTGTGTTTCACGTGAAACACCGGCTTTTGACCGGGCGCCCCTGCTCCGCTAAAAGCGCGACCGAGATCGTGTCATGAACTCTCGCTTCGATGTCATTGTGATTGGCGGTGGGCACGCCGGCTGCGAAGCCGCGGCTGCGGCCGCGCGGATGGGCGCCGAAACGGCGCTGATGACCCACCAATTTGCGACGGTCGGAGCCATGTCGTGCAATCCCGCCATCGGCGGCCTCGGCAAGGGTCATCTCGTGCGCGAGATCGATGCTCTCGACGGTCTGATGGGTCGCGTCGCCGACCAGG
>JAFKKQ010000157.1 GCA_017304505.1 Hyphomicrobiales bacterium
CCGGGTGGTCGGCGATATCGTCGGCGATGCGTACGAATTCGTAAAACGACAGGATCGGGCGGCGGTGCGGCACCGCGACCAGCCACGAGGCCACGGGGAAGTTCTCGTCCCCCGAGCCTTTGCCGGATCGCAATTGTGCGGCGTCGATCGTCATGATCCCGAAATTTTGGCTCCGGACGCGCTTTGTCCCGAAGCGTTGTGTCTCGAAGCGTTGGCTTGCGCGCGTCCCTTCCACTGGCCGCCCTGCCCGCGCGCGTAACGACAGGCGGAATCTAAAGTATATAGCATGTAAGCCAGCGCGACCGCAGGCAGCGCCGGAGCCCACAGCGGCGACACCCGATAGAACCGCACCATCGGCAGAAACGACAGCGCCATCAGCGCCCAGGCCGCAACACCCGCGGCGCGGGCGAAGCCGTCGCCAAACACCGTCAGCAGCGGGGCAGCGAGAAACGTCAGCGCCATGCCGAGCGTGGCGCCAAGCAGAAACAGCGGCGAATAGTTGAGCTGCGCGTAGGCCGAGCGCGACACCATCGCGCGCACATCGCCCCAGCCGTCATAGCGGCGGATGCTGCGCACCCGGTCGGTCAGGCCGAGCCAGATCGGACCGACCGCCTTGAGCCTCGCCCCCAGCGAGCAATCGTCGATCAGCGCGCCGCGAATGCTCTGGATGCCGCCGGCCTGCCGCAACGCATCGGCGCGCACCAGCATGCAGCCGCCGGCCGCAGCAGCGACGGCGCGGTCCGGATCGTTGACCCATGCGAACGGGTACAGCATCTGGAAGAAATAGACGAAGGCCGGAACGTGGCTCCGTTCCGGCGGGCTCTCGCAGCGCAGCTTCGCCATCAGCGACGTGAGAACGAAGCCGCCGCTTTCCGCACGCGCCACCAGGGCCCGCACCGAATCCGGCTCGTGAACGATGTCGGCATCGGTCAGCAGCAGATAATCCGGCGACTCCGGCATGGCGTTTGCAGCCTCGACGCCCTGGTGCACGGCCCAGAGCTTTCCGGTCCAGCCCGGAGTCACACCTCGGCTCTCAACAAGCTTGAACGCACGATCGGACCCGAGGCTTTCCACCACGCCACGCGCGACCGCCGCCGTGCCGTCGACGCTGTCGTCGTCCACCAGCACGACGGAGAACGCGCCGGGATAATCCTGCCGCGCCAGCGAGCCGATGCTGTCGGCGATGCAATCGGCCTCGTTACGGGCCGGAACCACTGCCGCGACGCGCGGCCAGCGGGGCGGCGCAGCCGGTACGGTGTCGTCCCGCTCCCGGCACAGCCAGAACCCGCCCCGCGCGCAGAGAAGATAGGTCCAGATGGCCAGAGCCACCGCTGCAATCACGTCGCTGATCATGTCGCTATGGTCATCTCGCGGAAGGCCATCTCGGTTTCAGGAAGCGGTTTCCCGGCGAACGCGGGCCTCTGGTATCACAAATCGCGGTCTGGAAACCGCCGGCCGGCGGCGCCGATCTCGCAACAAGCTTAAGGCGAACCCAATACCGGCCACACCGCGGCGTTTCGATGGCAGCGTGCATCCGCCCCCAGGCTGCGCGGGACGCAGAGCCGTCAAGCGCTTGTCGTGCCCCGTGGGCCCGTGCAAATCTGGCTGCGGCGTGATTTTTGTTGGGAAGAGTTGTCCGAATGGCTGTTCACTCGTCGTCCGACGGCTGGATCGGCGCGAGCCTGCTGCGCAAGGAGGATGCCCGTCATCTTCTGGGCCACGGCATGTTCGTCGCCGATGTCCGCATCCCCGGCACTCAGGACATTGCTTTTGTGCGCAGCCAGATGGCGCACGCGCAGGTGCGCGGGGTGGGCGTGCCAACCGACGCGACCGGCCGGGTCTTCACCCTCGCCGATCTCGGCCCGCTCAACATCCTGGAAGCCGGCCCGGAACTGGCCGCGCACCGGCACAGCCCCTATCCGGCGCTCGCCGACAATCGCGTGCGCTACGTCGGCCAGCCGATCGCGGCTTGCGTGGCTCCGACGCGCGCAGAGGCGGAAGACTTGGCCGATAAGGTCGAGGCCGATCTCGAGGAACTGCCGGCTGTTGTCGATTGCGTCGAGGCCATGCGGCCGGGCAGCCCGCGCGTGTTCGAGCAATGGCCGGACAACGCCTTCATCGCCGGCACGGTCAAGGAAGGCGAGCCGGATACGCTCGCCTCTGCGCCGATCCGGCTGCGCCGTCAGTTCCGCATGAACCGGCAGGCGACCGTCTCGCTCGAATGCCGCGGCACGCTGGCCTACTGGGATCACCGCAACGATGAACTGGTGATCTATCTGTCCACGCAGGGCGGCCACGTCCTGCGGCGCGGCCTGGCGCAGACATTGGGCCTGCCGGAGAACAAGCTGCGCGTCATCGCGCCCGACGTCGGCGGCGGCTTCGGCGGCAAGAACCGCATGATGCCCGAGGACATCGCGGTCGCGGCCATCGCCATGAAGGTCGGCCACCCGGTGCGCTGGATCGAGGATCGGCGCGAGCACCTGATCGCATCGGTGCATGCGCGCAATCACTACTACGATCTCATCGTGTCCGCCGACAGCGACGGCACGCTGCTTGGCGTCGAAGGCGAAGTCTATATCGACGCCGGCGCCTATTCGCTGTGGCCGACGGGCTCATTCATGGAGGCCAGTATGGCCTCGCGCAACCTGACCGGCCCCTACCGCATCCGCCACTTGAACCTGAAGACCTTTACCGTCGCCACCAACAAGGCGCCGATGGGTCCGTTCCGCGGCGTGGCGCGGCCCGGCGCGTGCTTCGCCATCGAACGGCTGGTGGACGAGGTGGCGCGCGAACTGCGCCGCGAACCGTTCGACCTGCGGCGGCAGAACATCGTCACCGCCTCCGAGATGCCCTACCAGACCGCGGCCGGCATGCGGCTCGACACCGGCGATTACATCGCGGCGCTCGACACCGCGCGCGACATGATCGACCTGCCGAAGATCCGCGCGCGGCAGCAGCGCGGCGAGCCCGACGGCCGCGCCATCGGTGTGGGCTTTGCCTTCTACACCGAGCAGAGCGGCCACGGCCAAATCGAGTGGGTCAAGCGCAAGTCGCGCGTCGTGCCGGGATACGAATCCGCCAACGCCCGGATGCTGCCGGACGGCACCGTGATCCTGCATGTCGGCACGCAGAACCACGGCCAGGGCCACGAAACCACGCTGTCGCAGATCGCCGCACACGAATTGAAGATCGACCCGTCGCGGATTTCCGTGCGCTATGGCGATACGGCGACGACGCCGTTCGGCTTCGGCACCTTCGCCTCGCGCACCATCGTGTTCGCGGGCGGCGCGGTCGCGCGCGCCAGCCGCTCGCTCGGCGAGAAGATCCAGCGCATCGG
>JAFKKQ010000158.1 GCA_017304505.1 Hyphomicrobiales bacterium
TTGCGGGCAAGCTCCAGAAGTTCGGCTGCATGTCCGCGCGCGATGTTGAGGTAACGCGAACGGTAGGCCGCCGCCGCCTCAACGACTTCGGCATCATGTTGCGCGACGACGGTGACGCGCGCATTTCGTAGAACGTCGATATCAGCGCGGATTTGCGTGATGGACACCTTGATCCGCGCCAGGGATTCAGCGGCGGCTTGATCGCCACTCACGGCCGGAAGCGCCAGTTCTTGCGCCTGCCGTTCAAGGTCGGCAACTTGCCGTTCGGCGTCGGTGATTTTGGCGTCGATGTCGCCAGCCGTTGTGCGGGCGTCCATTACAGCCACTCTGCCCAGGCGTTCGCGGCGACATCGGCCACGCTCGTGCCGAGGCCGGGAGACACCATTTGCGCGTGCCCGTAGTAGGAAAGCCGCTCTTGGCCGTCCCGTGCCACCACGGCGTTAGGGTTAAATTCCACGATTGTTTTTCGAATTTCGATCTCGCGCGCCGCGATATCGGCCGCGATCGTCCGAAACTGACCGATCAGTGTATCTAGGGCGGCTGCCTGGTCGAGAATCGCATTCGCGTTCGATGCGATCGTTTGCTTTTGCTGCGGTGTCGGCAACGGCATCGGGTGGCCTTTCGTTAGGGTTTGCGAGAGGCAAGGAGGCTGTCCGACATCGACGCATAATCGTTGCCGGCAAGCTCTTGCTGGGTTGGAAGGATCGGGCTGTAGGTCCAATCGCCGGTTGGCGGCTGGGTGACGGGAGGTGCGGTTTCCGCCGCATCGTGTTCGTGCGATGCGGCCGTTGCCGGCAGAGATCGAACGGCGCGTTCCGACCGTTCGATCGCGACATCGGCCAACGCCGATGCAGACGCCGTTACGTCGATCAAGTCTCGGTCGTCGGGATTTCCGATCCGCTTAAACGCGCGCTCCAGGCGGTCGCCAAGCGCGTCCAATCCGGTGTAGTGAACCGTCTCTTGGAAGGCGTTCACCTTGATATGGCGGCCAATCAATTCAATTATGCGAATGCGATCGGCAAGTCGGATTTTTTTGACGTATCCAATCTGAACGCGGTCTTTGCCCGTCCCTTCAAACAGGGCATTAATATCGACGCCTGCCACAAGGCCCCGACGCCAAACCTCCGGCCACTCGCTGACCGCCTTGAGGTTGTTGTTGTCGTCGTATAGGTCGGCAAGATCGGCATCGACTTCCAGCGCGAGACGCTTGAGCACCCAATCGGCATCAATCTGCGTCCGCTGTGAACGCGCGGCGATCCGTGCGTCGATCTCTGCCTTGACGGCCGGCTTAGCCATCAGTTGTGCGGCTTGTTCGTTTGCGGTCTTGGGTGAGTAGCCAGCACGAATTGCCGCGCGGGTTCCGTTAAGATCGACAAGGAATTCAGCGATGAACCGCCTCTGTTTAGGCGTCAGACCTGTCGAATGTGCATCGGCGCGAGACATGCTCGATGCTTAAGTGGCGAATGGTTTCCGCCACCACTCACTAAGTTTCGCTAAGCCTGCCGATGTTTCGGTGCGGCCGAGATAGCCGCGCATTGTTTTCTGGTCCGCAATGGTCCGCGGACATCACCATTGCACGCGAAGAAACTTTATAGACATGTATATAAGCACACACAGACGGCATAATAATATGGAGCAGCAATGCTGTGGGACGCGGACCAGCGCGGACCACAAACAGCGTCACCAATCACCGCCGCTCGGTTCTTGTTCTGCGATGGCGATGCCCTCATACATTCGTGCTCGCCCATCTTGAGTTCTAGGCCGGATCATTTTTAAGCCCGGTACAGCCGCGCGCAGATCGCGGCCGAAAGACTGCGCTGTTCCGGCTTCTCTGCGCCCGTTGGCCTCGCACCATTTGCGCCACTCGCTGAACAACAATTCCGGCAGGCATTGCCGACTAGGCGCGATCGTGCATTGCTCTTTGACGAACGCCGCGATTGGTGATCCAAGCGCCTCAAGCTCGGCGATCGCATCGGTCGCGCTCTCGGGCTGGAGGAAATAGCCGCGCTTCCGCATTCTAGCGTAGCCGGCAAGTGCCCAATTCAAGATTCCGGGCAGTTCGGCCGCCAGACGATTTCGCAATGCACGATCTTCGCGGCCGAAGAACGAATTCTGCATCGTGAGCACGATGAACCGGGAAGCCAGTGCGCCCGACGCATCGGCAAGGCGAGGGAGCTCATTTGTCATGATGAGGAACCGCAGGCCAAGCCGACCGGTCCATGCCGGCAGGAACTTACGGTCGATTGTCAGAGCGTCCTCACCCGAGATCGACAGCAGTCGTTCGGATATGGCGGCCTGATCCGCACGGGCGCTAAGCCGGGCGTCGCCTATGATCGCGAGCGCCTTACCGATTAAAGGGGCTAGGCCGAAATTCGTCGCGAGGCTCGCCAGCGTCGGCGCGGCCACGCTGTTGTGGCCAAGCAGGCCGGTCAGCACGCCGGCAATCGTGCCTTTGCCCGAACGCTTCGGCCCAACGATAAGTGCGATTTTTTGCTGCGATGTGTCGGGCGATAGAAGATAGCCGAATAGGTCTTGCAGCGTTTCGATGGATTGCCGATCATCGCCCCAAATCTGGCCGAGAAAGCGCAGCCATTCAGCGGGCTCGGGTGCCTTGGGGTCGTAATCAACAGCCGCGCTATTGAGGCCGAAATGTGTGGGCGTTGGCGGGTACAGATCGCGGCTGGGCAGATGGAGTAGGCCGTTTTTGAGGGCGAGGAATTCCGCCGCGGCCGGCAGATCGACCGCGAACGCGCGCCGGTCGTACACGAGCCCGATCCGGCGGCGCTCAATGCCTGGACCGATCCCAAGGTGCCGGACTCCGAGGCGATCCCCTTCGTCCTGCGCACTGGCTCGCTCTATGGCTCGCCCAAGCGCGTGCGCGAACAGGTGGCCGAACTGCGCGATGTCGGCGTGCAGCACCTGCTTTGCCAGACTGGCTTCGGTGCCATGAGCCATCGGCAGAACCTCGCGTCGATGCGGCGGTTCGGCGAACAGGTCATGCCGGCGTTCGCGTAGCGGGAGGAAAATCGATGGCCGAACCCATTTCACCGAACGGACCGATCCGGCTTGCCATCAGCATGGACGACTTGCTGTTGTGGCCAGACATGCCGCTGGCGTCCGGCTACACGCATCTCGGGATCACGCAAGCGATGACCGACGCCATGAAGCGGCACAAGGTCACCGGCACCTATGCCTTTTCGGCCACCAGCCCGGCCGACGGGCGGCCCGACCTGCTCCGCACTTTCGATCACTGGGTAGAGGCCGGGCATCACATCGCCAACCACACCCATCATCACGCAAACCTGAACTGGGTCACTGTGCCCAAGTACCTGG
>JAFKKQ010000159.1 GCA_017304505.1 Hyphomicrobiales bacterium
GCGGCCACCACCATGCTCACCGAACGGGTTGGATAGTCCTGTGCTTGAGATTGCCCCTGCACCGCAAACGGCAGCAGGATCGACACCACCCATAAGCCCCACTGTTTCATCGCCCGGTCTCCGTTATCCCGGTCATGAGCCGGGTTCCCGACCACAATAGTGCATGTTGAAGCCCGTCAAAATCCCGTGCAGCGTGGGCCCATGCGTCCTTCATTGCTCGATCCGCTGTTTGCCGCCTTGACCACGCTTCCCGGCGTGGGGCCGAAGCTTGAAAAGCTCTACCGCCGGCTCCTCGGCCGGGGCGACACGCCGGCGCGGGTGGCCGATCTGCTGTTCCATCTCCCGGCTGGGACGGTCGACCGCCGGGCACGGCCGAAGCTTGCCGAGGTCGTTCCGGGCAGCGTCGCGACCGTCGCGGTGACCGTCGACAAGCATCGGCCCTCGCCGCCGAACCGGCCGCGGGCGCCCTATCGCATCGAAACACATGACGACACCGGCACGCTGACTCTGACCTATTTCAACGCGCGCAAGGATTATCTCGAAACGCTGCTGCCGCCGGGCGAACTGCGTTACGTCTCGGGCACGACCGCCCTCTATGACGGGATGCTGCAGATGGTGCATCCCGACCGCGTGGTCAGCGAAGCCGACCTCGACAAGCTGCCGCTGGTCGAGCCGGTCTATCCGCTGACCGAAGGGCTGAGCCTCAACCAGGTGCGGCGTGCGATGGACGGCGCGCTGACAAAAATCCCCGCGCTCCCCGAATGGCAGGACAATGCCTGGGCCGAGCGATCCGGTTTTTCATCGTTCGCCGACGCGCTGAAAACACTGCATCGGCCCAACGAGCCCGCCGACGTGCAGCCGGATGGCCCGGCCTGGTTGCGGCTTGCCTATGATGAACTGCTCGCAGGTCAACTGGCGTTGGCACTGGTGCGGGCGCATCAGCGCAGCCTGCCCGGACGCGGCAGCTCCGGCGAAGGCATCCTGCGCGCCAAGGTGATCGCGGCGCTGCCTTATGCGCTCACGCCATCGCAAGGCCTCGCCGTGGATGACATCGTCACGGATCTGGCGCGGCCGCAACGGATGCTGCGTCTGCTTCAGGGCGACGTCGGCTCGGGCAAGACCGTTGTCGCTCTGCTCGCTGCAGCCACGGTTGCCGAGGCCGGCCGTCAGGCCGCGCTGATGGCGCCGACCGAAATCCTCGCCCGGCCGCCTCTCGCCACCATCGCGCCGCTGGCGGAGAAAGCCGGCATCCGCGCCGCGATCCTGACCGGGCGCGAGCGTGGCAAGGACCGCAACGAAACGCTGGAACGCCTTGCACTCGGCGAGATTGACCTGATCGTCGGAACGCATGCGCTGTTCCAGGAAGACGTGGCATTCCACGATCTCGCGCTGGCGATCATCGACGAGCAGCATCGCTTCGGCGTGCATCAGCGGCTGGCGCTGGCCCGCAAGGGTGAGTCAGTGGATATGCTGGTGCTGACTGCGACGCCGATCCCGCGCACGCTGGTGCTGACCTATTTCGGCGACATGGAGATTTCCGAACTGCGCGAGAAGCCCGCCGGTCGCCAGCCGATCGACACCCGCACCATCGCGCTCAATCGTCTCAACGAGGTGGTCGAAGCCGTCGGCCGCGCGCTGAACGAAGGCCAGCGGGCCTATTGGGTCTGTCCACTGGTGGAAGAATCCGAGATCAGCGACCTTGCTGCCGCCGAACAACGCTTTGCAGAGCTGAAAACGCATTTCGGCGCGCGCGTCGACCTGGTTCACGGCAAGATGAAGGGCGCGGACAAGGATCGCGCGATGGCGCGTTTCTCGTCCGGCGAAACGCAACTGCTCGTCGCCACGACCGTGATCGAGGTCGGCGTCGACGTGCCCGCGGCAACCGTGATGGTGATCGAGCACGCCGAGCGGTTCGGCCTGGCGCAGCTTCACCAATTGCGCGGCCGCATCGGGCGCGGCACGGGGCGGTCGACCTGCCTCCTTCTCTATAAAGCCCCGCTCGGCGAAACGGCGAAAGCCCGCCTTGCCATCATGCGGGACACCGAGGACGGCTTTCGTATCGCAGAAGAGGATCTGCGTCTGCGCGGCGAAGGCGACTTGCTCGGCACCAAGCAGAGCGGCGTGCCGGGCTTTCGTGTCGCGCGCATCGAGGTGCACGGCAAGATGCTGACGGCGGCGCGCGACGATGCGGCGCTGATCCTGTCGCGCGATCCCGACCTCGCGTCGCCGCGCGGCGAGGCGCTGCGCGATCTGCTCTATCTGTTCGAGCGCGACGAGGCCGTGCGGCTCTTGCGGGCGGGGTGACTATCGCACCGGAACGGTCGGCGGGGCCGGGGACGTCTCGCCGGCGTGCGCACCGTGGGCCTGCTCGACGAGAGCGGCGAGCTTTTTCTGCCCGTCACCGTTCGGCTGCACCATGCCGGCCGACATGATGAGCGTCATCGCCTGCTCGACCGAGATATCAAGCTCGATGATCTGGTGCCGCTTGGCATAGAAGAAAAAGCCGGTCGTCGGGTTCGGCGTGCACGGCAGGAAGCACGACACGTAATCTGCGTCCCGGCCCTCCGGCAATTGTGTCGCGACATCGCCCGCCGGCGGCGGCGCGAGAAACACCACCGACCACATGCCGGGCGGAAACTCGGCCAGCGCGACCTTGCGGAAGCCGGATCCCGATTTCGAAAACAGCGTTTCGAAGATCTGCTTGATGGTTTTGTAGACCGGCCGCACGATCGGCATGCGGTTGAGCAGGTTCTCACCGAACTCGACCAACGTGCGCCCGACCAATCCCGCGGTCAGGAAACCGAGCAGCGTCAGGCCGGCCAGCGCGATGACAAGGCCGTAACCCGGCACGCGAAAGGGCAGATAAGCCTCGGTGCGCAACGCCATCGGAATGAACGGCCGCATCGCATCGTCGACCCAATTGATGAACCACCAGGTCAGGCTGATGGTGATGTAGATCGGGCCGACCAGGATCAGGCCTGTGAGGAAATAGTTGCGCAGCCGGCTCAGGACGCCGTGATGCACCACGGCCTCACCCGCCACCGGACCGGGCCCGCTGATCTTGTCGTCGCCCGCCGTCATCGTCTCACACTCATTCGACCGTAACCGACTTCGCAAGATTGCGCGGCTGGTCGACATCGGTGCCCATGTTCACGGCCGTATGATAGGCAATGAGCTGCACCGGAACGGCATAGACCATAGGCGTAACCGTCGTCGCCATATCCGGCAACGTCAAAGTGACGATCTGCGGCACTGTGGCTTCCGCAGCACCCTTGGGATCGGTCACCAGGATGATCTTGCCGCCGCGGGCGGCAACCTCCTGCA
>JAFKKQ010000160.1 GCA_017304505.1 Hyphomicrobiales bacterium
GGGGCCGCCGAGCCCCGCCGCGTCGATGAACTTAGTGGTCGTATACTCGACAAATCCGTGGATGAGATAGAGCGAATAGGACACCTCGCCGAGCCACACCAGTGGCGCGATATTCACCAGCTTCGCCACATAGCCATCGTTGCTGACCGCAGCCAGAATCAGAACGGGGAAGCACAGAATGGCGAACAGATCGGCTGCACCGAGATGCAGCAGGGCCAGAGCAACCACGGTCGTCGTGACCACCGTCGCATCGCGTCGAAGAAAGGCCGCTCCGACATCCGACTTGAAAGCGGCATAGAGTAGCGTGCCGAGCAGAAACTCCGGCAGGCACCGGAGGAGCGTTTGCGGTCCGTCCCACTGGTCGAAATTGTTGCCGGTCAGCCAGGAAAACAGCGAGAGGGCCGCGACGACGACTCCAGCCAGCGCCACTTTGACGGGCGTGGATGCCCGCCAAATCGACGGCAGCATGAACGGAAAAGCCAGATAGGCAATGAACTCCACGCTGATCGACCAAGCCGGGTAATTCCAGCTCAGTTCGCTGGCCTTCAATCCCTGAAGCATGAACAGATTGGCCAGCAGAGCGCTCAGTGAGCGTGCGCCTTCCATCGGGATCGCATCGAAGCGACCGGTCGCGACGTATTGAAAGCCGCGAAAGGCCACCGCGATCGCGAGGAACAAGACCAGCACAAAGAGATGAAGGGGATAGAGCCGCGCGATGCGCGCCGATAGGAACGCCCAGTAATGATTGCCGCCCTCCTTAACGAACGCGCGCCAGTAGACGTGCGTCATCACAAAGCCGCTCAGCATGAAAAACATATCGACGGCGAGATATCCCTTGTCGAGCAGGTGGCTGTAGCGGCCGGGCTCGATCGCGGGAAAATACCAGACGGCATAATGGTAGAGTACAACCCACAGCGCGGCGATGCCGCGCATCGGTGTCAATGAATGAAGCTGATTGTTCGTCGAGGTGTGCGATTCCATCGTCCGCCGCAGTCCAATCAGCGAAATGCGGGATGACTATGACGATACGGTGATTTGCGTGTCGACGCGGCACGCAGAGCCGCCACATTCCGCCGCCGGGCGCGATTGCAAATTGCAGCGGTATTGTTTTGACGCGGGCTGGCGATGGCCGCCGCAGGCGGCGCAGAAAAAGAAATGGCCGGGACGAGCCCGGCCATTGATCGTTGTGAAAGCTTTGCGCGCGACGGCTGCGCGCTTTCGAACGCTGGATGTCAGCGCAGCTTGCGGCCGACGATCTTCTCCAGGTTGCCGTACATGATCGCCTTGCGCTTGGCGTTCGACATATCGATGCTGTCGAGGATCCTCAGCGTCTCGCGGATGTAGAAGGTGCCTTTCTCCGGGTCGAACGGGCAGTCGGAGGCGAACACGATCTTATCGGTCGGATAGAAGGCGAGGCCGCATTCGGTCGCGGGCTTGCCGCCGAACACCGCGGTGTCGGTGTAGAAGCTCTCCTTGAAGTAATCGAGCGGGCGCTTCTTCTTCAGCGACTTCTTCAGCTTCTGCAGATCCTCGTCCGAGGTCCGCGCACCGATCTGGTCCCAGCCATAGCCGATGCGGCCTTCCAGCATCGGCACGATGCCGCCGAAGTGGTGGGTGATGATCTTCAGGTCGGGATACTTGTCCATGATTCCGGAGAACACCAGCCGCGACATCGCAGCGGCGGTCTCATAGGACCAGCCCAGCGCCCACCAGATTTCGTATTTCGACTTCGCCTCGCCGGCGTAATCGGCAAAGCGCGCGCTGCGCGAGGGGTGCATCCAGACCGGCGTGCCGGTCTTGTTCATCGCTCGCCAGAACGGCGTGAACTTGCGATCGTCGAGCGGCTTGCCGGCGACGTTGGTGTAGATCTGCACGCCGAGTGCGCCCATCTTCATCGCGCGTGCGGACTCGCGCACGCCTGCGTCGGGCGCCGACATCGGCGCTTGCGCCACCCAGCCGGGGAAATGGTCGGGATACTTCGCGCACAATTCGGCGAAGCCGTCGTTGACGATCTTGGCGTATTCTTCGGCTTGCCGGCCGTTCTTCGTCATCATCTCAAAGGGCGGCATCGGGTAGGACAGGATCTGGCAATAGTCCTTGAACTTGTCGACCACCTTCAGGCGCTTCTTCACGTCGTAGATGCTCGGCACGCCCATCATGCGCTTGCCGATATCCCTGTGCGCGCTGGACGACATCACCTCTTTGTAGAAGCGTGTCGGGATGAAATGGGTGTAAGCGTCAACTCGCATCATCGTGCTGGTCCTCCCAATGCTGCCGCTTGTTTATAGCGGCGGCTCGATTTGTCGAGGGGGTTGTTATGAAATGAACCCACCCGAGCCTCCCCGGAAGGGAAGGAACGAGGCGAGTTCAGGTGATGGCGCTTGCTCAAGGTGGGCAGCAGACGTTGAGCAGCGCCTGGCGCTTTTCCTTGAGCACGACATCGCGCGCGCGGGCCAGTGCCGCCGGCAATTCGGATGCCTTCTCGACACGTTCGCCGTGGCCGCCCTGGGCCTTGACCGCCTCCTCGAACGACGGGCTTGGCGAAAGGTCGGCCATGAAGCGGCCGCCGGTCTCGCCGGCGACGCCATCCTTGAACATGGACATCGTCGCGCCGCGCACCGCGCCGTAAAGGCTGTTGTTGAAGACGATGGTGAGGATCGGCAGCTTGTAGATGTCCGAGACCCAGTGGGCGACCATCGGATTGGCGAACATGTATGCGCCGTCGCCCAGCGTCGCGACCACGAGCTTGTCGGGTGCCGCAAGCTTGGCGCCGAGCGCTGCACCGAAGCCCCAGCCCAATCCCGCCGCCGCGCTGAGGCCGAAGAACGTATTCGGCTTTTCCCGCGGGCAGTGCTCCTGGATCATCGAATATTCGTTGAAGATGACGGCGTCTTCGCCAACCGTCTCGCCGATCAGGCGGCTGAGATAGGCGAAGGTGATCTTGTCGCCCGCGGGCACCGCCGAAGCCTTGGCGGCGGCCTCCCGGCGCTTGCGGTTGAACTCGGCCGCGCGCGTGCGCCGCGCGGCGATCCGCGCCTCCGGAATCGTGTGCTTGCCGAGCGCCTGCTCCAGCATCGTCAGCGCGCCCGCCGTGTTCGACGTGATGGCGAGATCGCTGGGGAAGCTTCGCATTGGGTAGCGGCCCCAAGCGGGGTCTTCACCGATGGTGGCGAAACGGCAGTCCGCGCGGGGCGGCTGCTCGCTCGGAATCCACGGCACGTCGGCGTCGAGCACGATGGCAAGGTCCGCCTCCTGGATCAGGCCCTCCGGATCGTAGCCCATGTGCATCGGATGGCTGGTCGGCAGGCACACCT
>JAFKKQ010000161.1 GCA_017304505.1 Hyphomicrobiales bacterium
CCAGTTCAGCGCAGCCCAGTTGTCCGATGTCAGCCCGCGCAACGGAAACCAATCCCAGTACGAACCGCCGGCGAACAGCACGATCAGCAGGATCGCGATCAGGAAGCCGGGAACCGCATAACCGACGATGATGACGCCCGACGTCCACACATCGAAGCGCGAGCCGTCGGAAACCGCCTTCCTGATGCCGAGCGGAATCGAGATCAGATAGGTCAGCAGCGTCATCCAGAGGCCGAGCGACATAGAAACCGGCAGCTTCTCCTTGATGAGTTGCATGACACTGACATCGCGGAAGTAGCTGTTGCCGAAATCGAACACGATGAAATTCTTCAGCATCAGCAGGAAGCGCTCGTAGGCCGGCTTGTCGAAGCCGAACTGCTTTTCCAGCTTCTTGATGAATTCCGGGTCGAGCCCCTGCGCACCGCGGTATTTCGACGATACGGCGTCGACCGCCGCGCCGCCCTGCACACCGCGATTGCCGAAATCGCCGCCCTGGCCGGAGCCTGCGATGCGCGAACTGGCGCCGGTGTCGGCACCGGAAAGCTGCGCGATCACCCGCTCCACCGGCCCGCCGGGGGCGAACTGCACCACCACGAAGGACACCAGCAGGATGCCGAGCAGGGTCGGCACCATGAACAGCAGACGGCGAACGATATAGGCGGACATGGATGCAGCCGATCCTAGCCGGGTTGGGCGCCTTTATTACGGTCGTGCCACCACGTTTCCGGGATGCCCCGAGCGTAGCGCGGTTTGCTCGGCGGGCGGCCGAACGTATCCCAATAGGCGATCCAGTGCGACGCCTTGTACCACTGCGGAATCCAATAGCGCCCGGCGCGGATCAGCCGGTCCAGCGCGCGGCAGGCCACGGTCAGGGCTGTGCGCGAATCGGCGGCGATGACGCGGTCGATCATGGCGTCGATCGCCGGGTCGGCGATGCCGGCCAGGTTTTGCGAGCCCTTCACCGCCGCCGCCTGCGACGAGAAGTAGGAGCGCAGCGAATCGCTCGGGGTCGCCGAAAAGCCGAAGCGCTGGATGGTGAGATCGAAGTCGAAGTCCTTGAGCCGCTGCTGCATCTGCACGGGGTCGATCAGCCGCAGGCTGGCGTCGATGCCGAGCGTCGCGAGATTCTTGATGTAGGGCATGTGATGGGGCTGGAACGACGGCTCGTCGAGCAGGAATTCGAGCGTCATCGGCTCGCCCTGCGGGGTGATGCGCTTGCCGTCCTTGATGACGAAGCCGGCCTCCTGCAGCAAATGCGACGCGCGCCGCAACAGCCGGCGATCCTGCCCGGAGCCATCCGACACCGGCGGCGTGAACGGCTCGCCGAACACGTCGTCCGGCACCTTGCCGCGAAACGGCTCGAGCAGCGCCAGTTCCTCCGGGCCCGGCTTGCCTCGCGCCATCATGTCGGAGTTCTGGAACACCGAGTGGGTGCGCTCGTAGGAGCCGTACATGATGACCTTGTTGGTCCATTCGAAATCGAAGGCGTCGATCAGCGCCTCGCGCAGTTTCGGATTCTGGAACTTCGCCCGCCGGGTGTTGATGAACCAGCCCTGCGCTCCGGACGGCGTGTCGTCGGGCAGTACCTCGCGCTTGACCCGGCCGTCCTTGATGGCGGGGAAGTTGTAACGCGTTGCCCACATTCGCGAGGTAAACTCCTCGCGGAACAGATAGGTTCCGGCGGTGAAGCCCTCGAAGCCGACATCGCGATCCCGATAATATTCGAAACGCACCGTGTCGAAGTTGTGCAGGCCACGGCAGACCGGAAGGTCGGCGCCCCACCAATCGGCAACACGCTTGTATTCGATGGTGCGGCCGGGCTCGAAGCGCCCCACCCGATAGGGACCGCTGCCAAGCGGAATGTCGAGCGTCGACTCGTCAAACGTGCGGTCGGCGTAATAAGCGCGTGAGAAGATCGGCAGGCCGGCCGCAAACAGCGGCACGTCACGCGCGCGCTTGGGCGCAAAGCGCAGCGTCACCGTGGCGTCGTCCTCCGCCTCGACCGCCGCAAGATCGCGCAGCAGTTGCACGATGATCGGGTGGCCTTTCTCTTTCAGCGTCGCCAGCGAAAACGCCACGTCGCGCGCGGTCAACCGGCTGCCGTCGTGGAAGCGCGCCTGCGGCCGCAGCACGAAGCGATAAATGAGCCCGTCGTCGGAGATGCGGACCGAACGCGCCGCAAGCCCGTACATCGCATCGGGCTCGTCCTCGGCGCGCACCATCAGGCTCGCGAACGTCAGTTCCATGCCCTGCGCCGCGTCACCGCGCAGGATGTAGCTGTTGAGCGAATTGAAGGTGAGTTGGTTCTGGTTGAAGATCGTTCCCGGCCCGATCTGCGAGAACGCACCGCCCTTGGGCGCCTTCGGATCGGCGTAATCGAAATGCGGGAAATCCGCCGGGTATTTCAGGTCGCCGAAGGCCGACAGGCCGTGGCGCTCGGCTGCCGCCTCCGGTTGTGCGGAAACGCCGGATCCGACTGTCGCCGAGGCGATGGCGCCCGCGCCGAAGCCGAACAGCCCGCGCCGCGACAATGCCGTCACGAGCGCGTTCCGACCTTGGCCGCCCTGGCCTCATCCCACCACCAGATCGTGGGGAAAGCCCCCGAGCCGTACTTCGGCAGTTCGGCCGGACGGCCGAAGCGATCCCAGCGCGCGGTGCGCACCTTGCCATAGGTCCATTGCGGCACGACGTAGTGATTCCACAGCAGCACGCGGTCGAGCGCCTTGGTTGCGGCCACAAGCTCGGCGCGGCTTTTGGCGAAAATGACGCGCTCGATCAGCGTATCGACCGCCGGATTCTTGATGCCGACGTAGTTGCGCGAGCCGACCTGATCGGCCGCCTGCGAACTCCAATAGCCGCGCTGCTCGTTTCCGGGCGACAGGCTCTGTCCCCAGGTCACGACGATCATGTCGTAGTCGCGATTGCGCAAACGGTTCTCGTATTGCGCGTCGTCGACGTAGCGAACCGAAAGATCGATGCCGAGCCGCGCAAGCGAGGGCTTGTAGAACAGAACGATGCGCTCCCACTCCGGCTGGGCGATCAATACCTCGACCGTCAGGGGTTCGCCGGTCTTGGCATCGACCAGTTTGCGGTCGCGGATTTCGTAACCGGCTTCACGCAACAGCCGCGTGGCCTCGCGCAGATTGCTGCGCACGTTCTCGGGGCTGCCATTCACAGGGTTGGCGTAAGCCGTCGTGAAGACCTCCGGCGGCACCTTGTCGCGAAGCGGTTCGAGGATCGCAAGCTCCTCGCCGGCCGGCAGCCCGCTCGACGCCAGTTCCAGGCCCTCGAAATAGCTGT
>JAFKKQ010000162.1:0-3293 GCA_017304505.1 Hyphomicrobiales bacterium
GTGACCGGAATGTTTGTGCACGGTTGCTACCTCGGCGGCGTCTTCGTTTCGATTGACCACAAGCTGCCGGCCGGACTCACCGCACTGGTGGTCGGGCTGCAGCCGGTCCTGACGTCAACGCTGGCGAACCGGATCCTCGGTGAGCGGGTTTCGTCGCGGCAATGGCTTGGCTTGGCACTCGGTCTTGCCGGCGTCTATCTCGTGGTGCAAGGGAGAACCGAAGGCGACGCACCGCCTATCGCCTGGGTGGCTGCGACCTTCGCGCTGTTCGGCATCACGATCGGTACGCTCTACCAGAAGCGGTTCGGCGGCGGCATCGAGTGGCGCACTGGATTGTTCATCCAGTATGTCACCGCAGCGCTGGTGTTCCTCGTTGCGGCAAGTGTCACCGAGACCATGACGGTCCATTGGACCGGCGAATTCCTGTTCGCGGTCGTTTGGCTGGTGTTCGTGCTGTCGCTCGGTGCGATCTGGTTGTTGTATTTCATGATCCGCCGCCAGGCGGCGACGCGGGTCGCGAGCCTGTTCTATCTCACGCCGGCGGTCACCGCCTTGATGGCCTGGATGTTGTTCGACGAAAGGCTTTCGCCGCCGGCGCTGGCGGGCATGGCGATTTGTCTCATCGGGGTGGCGTTGGTGAACTGGCAGGCCGCGGCCGACAAGCCTCAGTAGACCACGACGCTGCGGATGCTTTCGCCCGAATGCATCAGCTCGAAGGCCTTGTTGATGTCGGTCAGCGGCATGACGTGAGTGATCATCGGGTCGATTTCGATTTTGCCGTCCATATACCAATCGACGATCTGGGGCACGTCGGTGCGACCCCTGGCGCCGCCGAATGCGGTGCCCTTCCACACCCGCCCGGTGACAAGCTGGAACGGCCGCGTCTTGATCTCGGCACCTGCGGGCGCCACGCCGATGATGATGCTCTCGCCCCAGCCGCGATGGCAGCATTCGAGCGCCATCCGCATCAGGTCGACATTGCCGATGCACTCGAATGTGTAATCGCAGCCGCCGATCTGGTCGGCGGGTGTCTTGGTCATGTTGACGATATAGGGCACGAGATCGCCACCGATTTCCTTCGGATTGACGAAATGCGTCATGCCGAAGCGCTCACCCCACGCTTTTTTCTCGTTGTTGGTGTCGACACCAATAATCATGTCCGCGCCGGCAAGCCGCAGCCCCTGGATCACGTTGAGGCCGATGCCGCCCAGGCCGAACACCGCGCATTTTGCGCCGGGCGTCACCTTCGCCGTGTTGAGCACCGCGCCGATGCCGGTGGTGACGCCGCAGCCGATGTAGCAGACCTTGTCGAATGGCGCGTCCTCGCGGATTTTCGCGACCGCGATCTCCGGCAGCACGGTGAAGTTCGCGAACGTGGAGCATCCCATGTAGTGATGAATCTTCTCGCCCTTGAGCGAGAAACGCGAGGTGCCGTCCGGCATCACGCCTTGCCCTTGCGTGCCGCGAATGGCGGTGCAGAGGTTGGTCTTGCGCGACAGGCACGACGGGCATTGCCGGCACTCCGGCGTGTAAAGCGGAATGACGTGATCGCCTCTGCGCACCGAGGTGACGCCCGGTCCGACATCGACGACGACGCCCGCGCCCTCGTGGCCGAGGATTGCCGGGAACAGCCCCTCGGGGTCCTTGCCGGACAGCGTGAATTCGTCGGTGTGGCAGATGCCGGTGGCTTTGATCTCGACCAGCACCTCGCCGGCTTTCGGGCCTTCGAGCTGTACATGCGTGACAGCGAGTGGCTTGCCCGCCTCGAACGCGACCGCCGCGCGCACATCCATGTCGATACTCCGCTTTAGGCTTTAGGTTTGGCCATCATCAATTGCGTTTGCGTCACGATGGCAGCGAGCTTGCCGTCGCCGCGTGTGATGCGGGTCTGCCAGACCGTGGTGGTGCGGCCGCGATGCAAGGGCGTGCATTCGGCGCGGGCGACGTCGCCTTCCGGGATGCCGGCAAAGAAATTGGTCTTGCTCTCGATCGTCGCAGTCGAGCCGCCGCCGGCAGGCAGATTGGCCGTGGCGGCTGTACCGCCGAGATTGTCGGCGAACGCCATCACCGCGCCGCCGTGCATGACGCTGTTGCGGTTGGTCAGGTTTCTGGTCACCGCAAGCTCCGCCGTCACCCTCTCCGGAGAGATGTGGGTGATCTTCATCCCCATGAAATCCGCGAACGGCGGTTGTTCCTCGGGCTTCATCATGAAATTGCGCGGCTTGGCGAGCGTGTCATTCATGCTGCTTCGCTTGCCACAGTCTGGCGCTGGGGTCCAGATGCCGTGGGTGCGGCGGTGTTCCAGCCTCAAAGCAAAGGGCGCGGGTTGCCCCGCGCCCTTGGCCGACCAGTCTGGCTGCCGGAATTACTTCGGCTGCGGTCCGATCCGCATATACGGCTTCGGCGATTTCCAGCCGCCCGGAAATTTCTTCTTCGCTTCTTCTTCCGGCAACGCGGCCGGGATGAAGATGTCCTCGCCGTTCTTCCAGTCCGACGGCGTCGAGACGCCGTGCGTGGCGGTCAATTGCAGGGAGTCGATGGCGCGAAGCACCTCCTGCCAGTTGCGGCCCGTGCTCATCGGATAGATGAAGACCAACTTGATCTTCTTGTCGGGGCCGATGACGAAGATGTTTCGAACGGTTTGGTTGTCCGCCGGCGTGCGCTTGAGCGGATCGCCCGATGTTGACGCCGGCAGCATCCCGTAAAGTTTCGAAACCTTGTACTCGGGGTCGCCGATCATCGGATAGTTCGGCGCGTGGCCTTGCGTCTCCTTGATGTCCTTCGCCCAATCCGCATGCCGATCGACTGGATCGACCGACAGTCCGATGATCTTCACGCCGCGCTTGTCGAACTCCGGCTTAAGGCGCGCCACGGCGCCTAGCTCCGTGGTGCAGACCGGCGTGAAGTCTTTCGGGTGGGAGAAGAACAAGCCCCAGCTATCGCCGAGCCACTTGTGGAAACTGATATGACCTTCGGTCGTCTCGGCTTCAAAGTCGGGCGCGATATCGTTGATTGCCAAAGCCATCACAAACCTCCTCGCAAACGCTCACCCGATTGGGTGTCACGGATGATGCTATAATGAAAGTCGCGGCGCATTTAACATGCGTTGCCCGGACCGGGCAATGAAACCCTGCGCTGATATAGAACGCCTTGTCGTATATGATAAGGCGTCGATGTTCCAAAATTGCGGCAAGTTTGGAAAGACGATTGCCGAAACCGGGCCGACGGTAGCATGGCCGCGTAGCGCAACTCCGATGAAGGAAATGTTGCAAGGGTATTACCGCGAAAGAAGC
>JAFKKQ010000162.1:3327-6528 GCA_017304505.1 Hyphomicrobiales bacterium
GAGGATGTCTCCATTCGGAGAGTTGATCTTTCGGGGAGTGCCCCCGCAGCGGCCCCATTGGTCCGTGGCGGGGCGAGTCCGATGGCAATCGCCCCAGCCCCGTGCGAGATTGTCGCATGACCCTTTTCTCACTGCATCCATCGGCGGCTCGTCTTGGACGGGGCCCGTTCGTTGCCGCAGTAAGTGTGGTCTATCTCCTGAGTTTCGCATCGCAGGTGCTGCTTTCCGGTCCGGTGACGGGGCGGTTTGGCGTCCTGCCGTTCGTGGTGACGCAGGGTGCCCTGATCTGGCTCTGGATCGTGTTGCATTTGCGGAGGCTGCGCGACGCCGGCCGCCCGACCGGCACGGTCTTCGGTGTGGCTTCGGTCTATGCGCTGTCGATCGTCCTGCTCGTGATCCTGGTGTGGCTCGTTCTTTCGTCGACCGCGGGGACGGGTGATGGCGTCGGACCTCACGCCGGAATCCTGCAATTGTTCGTCGTGCTTTATATTTTGGGTTCGATGAGCGGCGATTCCGGTCTGGGCGCGCTGCAGATCTGGATCGTGGGATTGTCCGTGCTGATGCTCTTGCCGGTCGCCATCGCGCTTGGTTTTTCGTTTTGGACGGCGACGCGGCCGAGCGGGGAAGTCGGGTGACTGCGATCCGTCATGTCGTTTTCCGTGGCCGCGTGCAGGGCGTGGGCTTTCGTGTGTTCGTCGAGGACGCGGCGGTGCGCCGTCACGTCAAGGGCTGGGTCCGCAACCGGCGTGTCGGCACCGTCGAGGCCGTGTTTGCGGGACCACTGGAGGCGGTCGAAGCGGTGATCGAAGCCTGCCGCAAAGGGCCCCGTCCTGCGCACGTCGATAGCGTCGATCAGCGTGACGGCACGGCAGACGAATTGGCGCTCCGTGGCAGCCGCGACGCATTTACAGTGCTGCCGACGGTGTGATGGCTGGCCGGCTGGGGCCATGCGACAAATCAGGCTCAGCGTGCTGTCGGCCCGAACAGCGCCTCGAATTCGCGCCGCAACATCATGTCGACCTCGACCATGCTCACCGGTAAACCGAGATCGGCGAGGCTCGTCACGCCGTAACGTTGTTCCGACACCCCGCAGGGCACGATGCCGGAAAAATGCGACAGGTTGGGCTCGACGTTGAGCGCGATGCCATGCAGCGTCACCCAATGGCGTATGCGGATGCCGATCGCCGCGATCTTGTCCTCGAAACCTGCGCCTTTATCCGGTCGCCGCACCCACACGCCGACGCGATCGTTGCGCCGCTCACCCCGCACGTTGAACGCCGCGAGCGTGCGGATGATCCATTCTTCGAGGGTGGCCACGAAGGCGCGCACATCGGGCTCGCGCCGGCTGAGGTTGAGCATGACATAGGCCACCCGCTGGCCGGGGCCATGATAGGTGAACTGCCCGCCGCGGCCGGTCCTATGGACCGGGAAACGGGCCTCGACCAGATCCTCCGGCCTCGCGCTGGTGCCTGCGGTGTAGAGCGGCGGATGTTCCAAAAGCCAGACCTGTTCGGCCGCGGTGCCGGCCACGATCGCTGCCACGCGGGCATCCATCGCGGTCAGGGCGGCCTCATAAGCCACGGGGCCGTCGCTTATTCGCCATTCCGGCGCTTGGCCGGCGGCCGGTGCGAGCATCGAAGCGGAGGCGGTGCGGACGTTAACCACTCGTTCACCATACCATGTTGACGTTGAGCCAACGCAGCTTCTTACCCCGGCAGGGAGTCGAATGGCCAACATTGCGAACGTTTCTCTCGACATAGCGGTCGTGCTGGGCTCGACCGATATGCCGGTCCACCAGGTGCTTCGGCTGGGGCGCGGCGCGATCATCGAGCTCGACAGCACCGAGGACGACGAGGTCCAGATTCTCGCCAACAACTTCCCCGTCGCCAGGGGCACCGTGGTGGTGCAGGGCAACCGCATCGCGGTCGAGGTCAAGACCTTGCTGCCCCGAGAGCCGAGCACCCGGTAGTTAGTTCCAACCCCCCGGGTTGCGACCCAACGGCTCGCCAAGAGCCCGATCAAGAGCCCGATCAAGCGCCCGATCTGCTGTCGCGGTGTGTGGAATGGGCTCGAAATGCGCGATTTCTGGCTAAGACTGGCTAAGAAGGGGCCCAGGTTCCCGCCCTTGTGCGGTTTACCTCAATTTGTTA
Organism: Hyphomicrobiales bacterium; assembly: GCA_017304505.1. GTDB lineage: Bacteria > Pseudomonadota > Alphaproteobacteria > Rhizobiales > Xanthobacteraceae > Z2-YC6860. Next base: position 5,478 of record JAFKKQ010000162.1, read on the forward strand.
CATCGCCGTCGCCTTGACGTCGCGCCGTTCGGCTGGCGTCCACTTCACAGGCGGTCGTGGCGGAATTGGTAGACGCACCAGCTTGAGGTGCTGGCGCCGCAAGGCGTGGAGGTTCGAGTCCTCTCGACCGCACCATAGCTCTGAAAAGAGCAGTATTCCCAAACAGATGAGGGAAACCAAGGGGTTTTAGCGCCTCTCCGCTACAGAAGGCGCTACAAATGAATTTCCGTATGGTGACTCTCCGTCGTGCTCCGAACGGAGATTGGTTCGCTCGCAAAGCCATCCCCGCCGATCTCCGAGACGCCTATAAGCAAGCCCACGGCAAGGCCCTGGAAGAACGTTTCCGCAGGCCCGCAGAGCTTTCACCAGTCCAGGCCAAGCAAGAATTGCGCGATTGGGACGCTACCGTCTCGGGCCGAATCGAAGCCATCAGAGCCGCGCGCAAAGGCGAGGGCCGCTCTCTCACCAAACGGGAAGCGCACCGCCTCGCCGGGGATTGGTATCTTTGGTTTGCGCCGCCGATGTGGCCCAGAAGCTATAGGCTAGAGGGGGCCCTAATTAAAAAGGCCCGATTTTATTGGGTTTTCTCACCCTCTCGGCGTCGAGCCGATCAGCACCGTTCAACGTTGCTTCGGCCGCTGATGTGGCCCGGAGGCTAGAGGGCACCCTAATTCCATCCCCTTGATTTGACTCGTCTTCTGGTTCGACGGCGTAACGCTGCCCGGCAGGCAGGATTTCCCCACGCTGCCGGGCTCCACCCTTCACCATCAATGAATAAGAAGGTCGGGGCCTTTCGGTCCTATCGAGGCATCGAACCAGGGCGTCTCGACAAACAGCGTCAGGCCAGCGAAGCCGAATGCGAATGTCCGCGCCCTGTCGATCAAGCGTCCAAAGCTGATGGAAAAGTCCATTGGGAAACTCCTATGTGCTTGGTTGCGGGTGCGAGACTGTCAAGCATCCGCAGGAGGGGTTTCCCGCGCTCAGACTCTCTGATTGGGTGAGGTGCTGTCAACTAGTCGCGGGTCTTCAATGCGGCAGCGAATTGACTAGG
>JAFKKQ010000163.1 GCA_017304505.1 Hyphomicrobiales bacterium
TAGGCGACGAAGCCGAGCGCGATCAGGCCGACCACCAGCCGGATCACCGCGTCGGAAACGTGGGCCGCCAGGAGCCACGCCGCGCCGACGCCGATCACGGCGCCGGGGATCAGCACGCAGAGATTCCACGGATCCCAGACGCGCCGATAGATCCACACCGAGAGCGCGTCCTGCAGCAGGATGATGGGCAGCAGGATCGCGGCGGCTTCGAGCGGCGACATGAAGATCGCGAGCATCGGCGTCGAGACCATGCCGATGCCGGAGAAACCGCCTTTCGCCAGACCGAGGAAGACGACCGCCGGCACGGCGACGAGATAAAACAGCGGGTCGGCGATCAGCGTCATAGGAGGATCAGCGTCATGGGCCCGGCGCCTTTGCTTGCCGCCCAGTTAGAGCGGAGGAATCGGGCCCGCGCCACCCGATTTGGAGCATGCGATCATGCGGCGGCTGCGGGCGGCGCCCGAACCGGCATTATCAGAGTTCTGTCACCGCGCTGCGGATCAGTTCGACGGCGATGAAGAACATCAGCACATAGGCGATGCGGAAGAACGCTTCGGTCGATGTCCGGCGCACCAGCCAGATGCCGGCATAGTTCGCCAGGATGGCGATTGGCACCAGCGTCAATCCGACCAGCAGGTTGTCCGGCGTCAGCGTACCGAGCGTGGCGAAGCCTGGAATTTTAACGAGGTTGCTTGCCGCGAACAGGATGCTCACCGTCCCGATATAGGGAAGCTTCGCAAGGTTCTGCGGCAGCAGGTGCATCTGCCAGGCCGGTCCTCCGGCGTTGGCGAGCATCGTGGTGACGCCGCCGATGGCGCCGAAGACGATGCCGGTCGCAACATTGGGCTTGCGCGCGAGGTGCTCGAAGCGCGTGCTGAGCCAATGCCGCGCAACGAACGACGCGGCGATCAATCCGATGGCGAGCCGGATGTGCGCTGCGGTGAGCGACTTCGCCATCAGCCATCCAAGGAACATGCCGGCGAACATGCTCGGAAGCATGATCTTGATGTTCCACACGCTCCACTCGCGCCGATAGGTCCACAACGTCAGCATGTCCTGCGCCACGGCCGTGGGCAGGATGATGGCGGCGGCTTGCAGCGGCGGCACGAACAGCGACATCAGCGGCAGCGCCATGACGCCGAGGCCGAGGAAGCCGCCCTTCGATATGCCGAGCAGGCAGACGCCGATGACGGCGACAGCCATGAAGGTCGGATCGGTCAGCAGGTTCACGGAGCGGTCCGGCGTGTGAGGCGAAGCGGCGAGCCCGGTGCATCGGAGCGCAGCCGCCTGCCCGGAGCCAGCCCCATTTCCCCGGCGAACGCACACCGCGGAACAGATCGCGGATGGTCGGGGAGGCTGGAGCCTTCAGGGGCCGTCTTGCTCGAAGGCCGCCTTCAGCAGCCCGAGTTGGCGCTCCACCGGATTGCTTACGCCCGGCTCGTCCGGCGCCAGCGGCGGCGCATAAATGCTGGCGTCGAGCCGGCGGACCTGATCGTTGAGCTTCTTCGATCGCTCGATGAGCGCGCGCAGCCGTTCGGGCAGGAGTTTGATCGTCTCGGGATCGCCGGGCTCGCCGGCCGCGAGCTTGACCTTGGTCTTTTCCTTGTTGGCCTGGGAGAGCGTCATCTCGCCCTCCTTGACCGCGCGGTGCAGCAGCAGCCATGACGCAAGCTGCATCAGCCGCGTCGTCAGGCGCATGCTTTCGGTGGCGTAGGCGAGCGCGACGCCGCGTTCGAGCTTCTTGGCTTCCTGGCGTCCCGGGCCGTCAAGATAGGCTGCGGTTTCCTCGACCAGGCCCATGCCGTCGCGGAACAGCGTGGCAAACGCCTGAGAGTTGGCGAGCCTCGCTCCGAAAGCGATGGGGGCCGCTTCGCCGGCCGGATGCTCGTTCATGCTTTTACGCCTCACCCCAACAAGCCTCGGATATGACGGGGTTGCAGCGCATCTGTCCAGCGGGCCGGACCACCTCGTTTACAAAATGGTAACCGTGACGGCGGCGGAAGTGGCCCGAAATGGAACAAAAAAGAGCCGCCGTTGCCGGCGGCTCGAAGTGATAACAGGGAGGCGTCAAACAGAGTGGACAGGAGCCACTCAAAGTCCATGAAGATGGACTAAATTGAGTAATGAACGAGAAAGCTTAACGACCTGTTAAATTCACATCCGTTGCAAATCATGGTTAATATTTGATTAACGCCCTTCGCTCGTTTCGTCAGGGTGGGAGACCTCCTTCGGTGTTCTCGCAGCCTTTTGGACCGGCCGAAGTGGAGGCCAGCGTGGCAGACCGTTGAGCTTGCTGGCCGGACGCAGGCGAAATGCAACGTCACTTCTTGAAGAACAGGTCGGCGGCCGATTTCGACGCCTGCTTGCTCGCCATGTTCGCTTCCAGGCGCGCGATCTCGTCGCGAAGCAAAGCGATCCGCTCGGTCAATTCTCCAACAGAGAGCAAGGTGAGATCCTGCCCGATCTCGTGGGCGATTTTCTTTTTCGGCCGGTCGTCGTCGTCAATCGCGGGCATGGCTCGGCCTCCGGGTCCGGGCAGAAAATAGCGGTGGGAAGCGCGGTTGTCACACCCGGACGGGGCGACTAAAACCGGGCATTCCCCAACATCGAGGACGATATGAATCTGCCTTCCCGCATGACCGCAATCGCCATTCGCGCCCCCGGCGGGCCGGAGATGCTGGTGCCGGAGGAACGTCCGGTTCCGACGCCCGGGCCCGGCGAGATCCTGGTGAAGGTGGTGGCGGCAGGCGTGAACCGACCCGATGTGCGGCAGCGTCAGGGAACCTATCCACCGCCGAAGGGCGCGACCGATATCCCGGGCCTGGAAATCGCGGGCGAGGTTGCCGCGCTGGGATCGGATGTCCGGCGCTGGAACCTGGGCGATAAGGTTTGCGCGCTCGTGGTCGGCGGCGGCTACGCGCAATACTGCCTTGCCTATGACTCGCACGCCTTGCCGGTGCCGCCGCACCTTTCGATGGTCGAGGCGGCGGCGATCCCAGAGACGTTCTTCACCTGCTGGCAAAATATGTTCATGCGCGCCGATGTGAAAACCGGCGACTGGGTTCTGGTGCATGGTGGCACGTCCGGCATCGGCACCACGGCGATCATGCTGGCCAAGGCGTTCGGCGCCAAGGTCATCACCACCGCCGGATCGCCGGAGAAATGCGCCGCGGCCAAGAAGGTCGGCGCCGACGTTGCGGTGGACTACAAGACCGAGGATTTCGTTGCGGTAACGAAAGAAGCGACCGGCGGCGCCGGGGCGAACCTGATCGTGGATATCGTTGGCG
>JAFKKQ010000164.1 GCA_017304505.1 Hyphomicrobiales bacterium
CGAGATCGAATAGAGCCGCGGTTGCAGCGGATCGAGCGCCTCGATGAAGGCTTCGGGATCGGGGCGCACGCCGGAAAACTTCTCAAGCGCGGCCAGCACGTCGAGGGTGGCAGCATCGCCATCCGGGTCCTCGCCCGCGGCCAGCGCCTTGGCTTTGATGCGGCGCTCGCCGCCGGTGATGTAGGAAAAGAGCTGCAGCAGCATGTCGGGCGCGGGCGAAAGCGAGACGCCGTCGAGCAGAACGTCACGCAAGCTCCGCTTGCCGATGGGAAAATCCGGCGGCGCGCCGAGCGCGTGGACAATCGCATCGACCAGTGTCGGATCGTTGCGCGGATAGACGCCGAAGGAATCGCCGACCGCGTAATCGAGGCCGGAATCCATAAGGTCGAGTTCGATATGCCAGGTTTCCTTTTGCGACCCCGGCTTGTTGAGCCGTGTACGCGAGACGAACGTCGCTTCCACCGGGTTGTCGCGAGAATTGCCGGCTTCCGCGATGGGCCGTGCGGAAGCCGGCTCGGCCTTGGACGCCGGGGAGGCGAGCGTCGTGCCGATTTCTGCATGAAGAGTCTTGAGCATGCGGGCGGTTTCCTTGCCGCCCGGCACGCACAGATTCAGCCGTCCGTCTTTGCCGGTGAAGATCGCGTCGGCGTAATCTTCGCAGTTGTAGCCGCACTGGCCGCAGTCCTGCTGGCCCATCGCCGCCATCAGCCGGCGCTGCAGCGGCCGCCCGTCGGCGAGCTTCATGCGCTCGACAAGCGGCATCGCCGGATCGTGCCAGGGCGCGGCGCCGTCGTCCGTCTCGGCTGTCTTGCTGAAAGCGAGATCGGGCATGAGAGCTTCGGCGTCCTGCTTCGACAATGCGGCGACATCGCCCTCCAGCAGTCCGGCGAACAGGCCGTTGAGCCAGTCATGCTGTTCCGGCGTGAACGGCGCGTTCGCCGGCAGGATCGCGGTGATCGCTGGACGCAGCGGCGAATTCATTCCGTTGCCTCCGCGAACAGCGTCTTCAGTGCTTCGATTTCGTGACGACGGGTGAATGCCTGGAAGGTTTCCTCGCGCGCAGCGCGGTGCGCCAGATAGGCTTTCAACATGCGCTCGATGGTCGGCGGCGCATCTTCTGCGCGCACGTCACGGTAAATCTCGCGCGCCAGCGCGGCGTCGGGGCCGAAGCCGCCACCGACCAGGATGTGATACCCCTCGATATCGGGCTGATCGTCCGCGCCTTCGATCTTGCAGGCCAGCAGGCCCACGTCGCCGATGTAGTGCTGCGCGCAGGAATGATGGCAGCCGGTGAGGTGGATGTTCACCGGCCCGTCGAGCACGACGCGCGTTTCGCACCAGCGCGCGATGGCCTCGGCGTGGCGCTTGGTGTCGGAGGCGGCGAACTTGCATCCAGCGTTGCCGGTGCATGCGACCAGGCCGGCGCGGACCGAACTGGCGTTCGATGATAAGCCCAGCGCCTCGATAGCGGCTTCCGCCACGTTCACCTGGGCATCGGGCACCCCGGAGATCAGCAGGTTCTGCCAGACCGTAAGCCGGATGTCGCCGTCGCCCAGATCGCGCGAAATCGCCGCAAGCCCGCGCATCTGCTCCGGTGTGAGCCGCCCGACCGGCAGCACGACGCCGATCCAGTTGAGGCCGTCCTGCTTCTGCCGGTGCACGCCGACATGGGCGCTGCGGTCGAAGACGGGACGCGGTTCGCAAGCCTCCGGCGGCACGCGACAGAGTTTTTCGCCGAGCTTGTCCTCGACCATCGCCACGAAGGCGTCGACGCCGAACCTGTCGATAACGTACTTCAGCCGCGCTTTGGTGCGGTTGGTGCGGTCGCCGTGTTCGATGAACACGCGGACGATGGCGTCGGCGAGCTTGGTGGCGTCGGCAGGCCCGACGATGACGCCCGTGCCTCGCGCGAAGTCCTTGTGGCCGGTGATGCCGCCGATGACGACGCGAAACCACACGCCCGGCTCGACGCCGAAGCCGTCCTTCACCGTCACCGCTTGGAAGCCGATGTCGTTGGTGTCCTCCAGCGCGGCGATGGTCCCCGCGCCGTCAAAGGCGACGTTGAACTTGCGCGGCAGGCCGTAAAGCGTGCGGTCGTTGAGGATGTGGAAGTGCCATTCGCGGGCATAGGGCCGTGTGTCGATCAACTCCTGCGGGTCGATGCCGGCGGTCGGCGTGCCGGTGACGTTGCGGATGTTGTCGGCGCCCGAGCCTCGCGAGCACAGGCCGAGGTCCTGGATCGCCTCGATCATGACGACGGCGTTCTTCGGTTCGATCTCGCGGATCTGCAGATTGGCGCGCGTCGTCACATGCGCATAGCCGCCGCCGTAATTCTCCGCGAGGCCGGCAAGCCCGTCGAACTGCCAGGCTTTGAGGATGCCGTTCGGGATGCGCAGCCGGCACATGTAGCTCGTCTGTGTCGGCGCGACGTAGAACAGGCCATAGAAGCGCCAGCGGAAATTATCGTCGGGCTTGGGCGCTCCGTTGACGGCGGCCTGCGCCTTCAGCCGCCCGTAAGCATCGAACGGATGGAGCTCGCGCTTGAACTTCTCCGGCTCGGCGAGCTTGCCGCCTGCTTGCAGGACGCGATCCTGCGCGAGGATGTGGAGCGCGTCCGGCCCAACCGGCTGCGTCGCCGCTGGGCCGGCGGCGGGCGTGGTGGAGCGGCTGCCGCCGCTCGCGCCCCGCGCCGCGCGCGCGATCTGCAGGCCGGACACAAAGCCTTCGAGGTACCGCTTCTGCTCGGGCGTGAAATCGCCGGACATGGCCTCGCCCCGTTTTTATTCGGCCGGAACGCTTTGCGGGGCGATGGCGACGGCTGGCGTGGGCGCCTTCGGCTTGTACGTGGTGTAGAGCGCAAAGCCGGTGAACACGAAGCCGCCGACGAGATTGCCGAGCGTGACCGGAATCTGGTTCCACAGCCACCATTCCGCGACGGTGACCTTGGCACCGAGCATCATGCCGGTCGGAATAATGAACATGTTGACGACGGCGTGCTCGAAGCCCTGGGCGAAAAAGATGAAGATCGGAATCCAAGCCGTTGCGATCTTGCCGATGGTGGAGGTCGAGGTCATGGCCAGCACGGCGCTGAGGCAGACCATCCAGTTGCAGAGCATCGCCTTGACGAACACGGTGACCACGCCGTCAAAACCCATTCTGGCGTAGCCGGTGGTCTTGGCCTCCGCTACCGCGACGATGCGCGCGGCGAGGCCGGTCGGCGGCACGGTGAACATGTTGGTCACGACAA
>JAFKKQ010000165.1 GCA_017304505.1 Hyphomicrobiales bacterium
GTCGCCACCCAACGATGGATCGGCTCGCGCAAGGCCAGAAGGATCGCCGCGGCAACCGCGCAGGCAATGGCGATGCGAAGGTCGCCGACGATGGACATGGTGCCGAGAAGGAACGTCACCATGCCGGCGACGACCGACGTCGCACTGACGTCGCGGTCCACCGTCGCTTCCAGCCAATGGAAGGCGGCGAAAGCCGCGGTATAGGCGACGAACACAAATCCGATCACCACACCGCCGGCTTGCAGCGAGACCGCCCCGGCGATGCCTCCGAGGAGACCGGAGAGCGCGAATGTCCGAAACCCGGCCGCGCGCTGGTGATCCTCCTCGTCGCGGCTGCGCCAGCCGCGTTCCAGGCCGATGAGCAAGCCGATGGCAAGCGAAACGGTCAGGCGGCTCAGAAGCTCGTATTGGTCCACGGCGTGAGCCTTCGAAATTTTTGTGACGAACAGGCGAGCGAGTTTAGACCGCGGCGACCGCGCGATCTATTGGATCGACCGGCACCGGTTACGGCGGTGCGTTCAGGTCAGGGCCGCAGCGACAGCTTGCGCCTCGGGGACGACATCGTGGTCGTAAAGCCGCTTGCGGAACGTGGCGTGCGCGGTGATCGCGGCGTCCCGAACGCCAAGGTCGGTATAGGTATGGGAGGAGTCATAGCGCAGGCCGTTCTCACGTGCGCCGCGCTGGACCTCAGCCACCCGCTCGCGGCGAAGGCGCTCGTAGGCAAGCAGGGCTTCGGGCACGGACTCCCGGTTCGCGCGCGAGAGGATCGTCGCCAGCGCCATACCGTCTTCGATCGATTGGTTGGCGCCTTGTCCGAGATGAGGAAGCATCGGATGCGCGGCATCGCCGAGAAGGGTCAGCCTTCCGCGCGTCCAGGTCGGTAGCGGCTCGCGATCGTATAACGCCCATCGGAACGTGTGCTTGACATGGCGCAGCAGGTCCTCGATGCGCGGATCCCAGCCCGCGAACTCCTGACGCAAGGTATCGGGATCTCCGGGGGCCGACCAGGATTCCTTCATCTCTTCATCCGCCGGCACGAAGCCGACATAGTTGATGATCTGCCCGGCGCGCACGGGGAAGGCGAGGAAGTGCTTGGACTTGCCGAGCCACATTTGCCAGCGTTCCGTCGGCCAGTGCGGGACGAGGTCGTGCGCCACCAGCCCGCGGTAAGCGACCGACCCCGAGAAGACCGGTTGCGACGGAGGAAACACGAAGGGCCGCAGTTCGGAATGGATGCCGTCGGCGCCGATGACGATGTCGGCCTCGACGACCGCCCCGTTCGCGAACGAAACCCGAGCGACGTCGCCGCTCTGCTCGAAGCCGATACAGCGATGATCCGTATGCACGATATGAGCGGGCAGAGCCTTGGCCAGAAATTCGACGAGATCGGCACGGTGCATCCCGAACGTCGCATTCCAGCCGGATGAATCCGTGACCTGCACCGGCGCGATCGGCGCGCCGTCGTCACGGAAGTAATGCGAATTGGGGCCCACCCGCGCGCCCCATTTCTCCACGGCCGGCTCCAATCCGATCCTTTGGAATTGACGGACGCTGTTCGGCGTCAGGTACACGCCCGCGCCGATCTCGCCCAGCGCCGGAGCCTGTTCGTAGACCGAGACGGGGAAGCCGTGCGCGACCAGAGCATTCGCGACGAACAATCCGCCGATTCCGCCGCCAACGATCGCAATGTTCGGTCGCGTTTCCACCATCATCACACCCCGGTTCGAATGCTTGTCTCTCGGAATCCGGTGGTTCAGGACCGGTGCCGGCGCCGAAAATGCTTCGGAAGCGTTTTCGATTCAAGCGTCTTCCGCTCAGGACTTCCCCGTTCGGTCTGAGCGAAAGGTGCGCTAGTAAACCGGTGGCGCGTAGGGCGTTATGGGTTGCGGCTGGGGCCGCCTCGATTTCTTTTGAGGCGCGGAGAGCTTTTCCAGGAACGAAACCACGCCGGACGTTTCCGCGGCTTTTCGTCTGCCGGTGCGCACATGCCGGCGTGTCGTGTGCCGCGTGTGCTTGGCCGCAGGCTCGGTCTTGGCCGCGATCTCCGGACGCGCGGGGGGCAGCGGAACCGCTTGCGGGTCGAGAATTGCAACCCGATCGGCTGACGCGGACTCCGGCGCCGGGATTGACTGTGTGCCGTCGGTCGTGGGGCTGGATTTGGCCAGCAACGCCGGGCGCGACCTTGGCATGGGTTGCATCGACATCGCCGGCGTCGGTCCGCTTTTCGCCGAGGACGCGGGCGCCTGCATTGAATCGAGCGCCACGGCTGCCTCTTGCACCGGAGGCGGCGCGAGTCTCACGGGATCGAACTTTGCGGCAGGCTGTCTTGTGGCCACGGCGTGATGCGAAGTCGTGGCGTGCGGCGACCGCGTGATCTTTTCGATATGCACGACGCGCGGCTTGAGGACATCGTCCGAGTGCGCCAGCGATCCGCGCAGCTCCGCCGCATCGGGCGCTTGATCCCGGCTGGACATGGCCGTGGTCGTGCCGCACCGCATCTGTGGCTTCTTGTAGAAGCCGCGCTGATAGTAAGCGATGGCGCGGCTGATGCTGCACCCGGCTGCACGATAGGCGTTGGCGAGATACCTGACCGCGTAGGTCATGTTGGTGTCTGCGTCGAGCAGGCCTTGGGCGGTGCCCGAATAGCCCAACGCTCGTGCCGTGCCGAGACGGATTTGCATCAGGCCGTAGTTGCCTTTGCTCACGGCGCGAGGATTGCCGCGGCTTTCAATGTGAATGACACGCCGTATAAGCGCTTCCGGCACGCCGTTGGCGGCTGCGTGCTTGCTGATCAATGCATCATGGGGACCGGCCGATACGGCATGCGCAAACGCGAATTGCGCGCCCGCAGCCAGCGCAACCGATAGGAGGGGTCCCCGCAGCCGGTTCATGGGCCCTCTGATATCTGCAACGTCCGGTCGTTTCAAGCAGATGCCGGCGCAGGGTTCCCGCATGCCGGGCGCCGCGGGCCGTCCCGGTCGCCCCCTGCTGGACGGGCCGATGCCGCAATGGCAAAGATTTCCGGCGATTTACTTCAAATTCCAAGGTGGAGCGGATGGTGGAAGTTTCGGCCGTTAAGGAAAACGTCAAGCGCGTGTTCTACGTGCGTTTCGTCAACAACCCGATCTACCTGGACATCATCGGACAGCGGCCGGAAATCCGGGTCGACAAGCTGGAGAACGATTCCGCCGACGCGGTTGCAGCCCCGGTTCTTTCGGCGGCG
>JAFKKQ010000166.1 GCA_017304505.1 Hyphomicrobiales bacterium
TGCAGCAACTCGATCACGCTGCTGCGGTAGCTCGCCTCGTCGCGGCCCAGCACGCGCAACGGCAGCGCCACGTTTTCGTAGGTCGACATGTGATCGAGCAGCCGGAAATCCTGGAACACGATGCCGATGCGCCGCCGCAGCGTCGCCAATTCGTCTTTGTCCAGGGTGGCGATGTCGTGGTTGAAAATCGTGATCAGGCCGCGCGTCGGCCGCATCGACAGGAACAGGAGCTTCAGCAGCGACGTTTTGCCGGCCCCCGACGGCCCGGTCAGAAACTGGAACGAATGCGGCGCGATCTGGAAATCGAGGTCGCGCAGAACCTCAGGCCCCAGGCCATACCGCAATCCCACGTTCTCGAATCGGACCACGCTTGCTCCCGTTGGTCCCGCTCGGTCCCGCGACTCAACCGGCCGCAGGATAGCGGACACGACCCATGCAGGCCGCATGAAGGCGGCATGAACCGGGCCGCTACACGTCGATTTTCAGGCCGTGCCGGCACACCCCTGCCTGCCCGGCCGATCGTCTGTCCCCGCCCCCATGCCCACCCCAATGCCTGCCTTGTCATGGTTTCCGATCCGTTAACGGACGGCTGTTAGGGTCGCGGCCGAAGCTGGATTGCCGCGAATCAGGTCGCGCCGCACCCCAAGAAGCGCCGATGCAGATCGTCTGCCCGAATTGTTCGACATCCTATCAGGTCGCCGCCCCGGCCCTCGGGGAAAGCGGCCGACAGGTGCGCTGCGCGCGCTGCAAGACCGTATGGCTCGCCACCGCCGCGCTGGAAATGGCGGACGCCACCCCCACGGAGCCGGAAAACACGCCCGGCAACGACCTTCCCCCCAGCGAAACGATCCCGGCGGAAACCGGCGCCGCAGGCGAAGCCGACAACACCGCCCCCCCATCGGACGGGTCCCTTCTCGTCACGGCCGACGCGCCGCCGCTCGCGCCGGAGGACGAAGCCGACGCCGCGACCATCGAAAACGGACCCGACCGGGTCCACGAGGACATCGAAACCATCGCCGCCCGCCGCGAGGCGGAGCGGCGGCGGTTCCGGCTGCGCGTTCCACTGCCGGTCGTCATCGTCCTGCTGGCCGCCCTGTCCGTTTCGCTGATCGGTTTCCGCAAGGACGTGGTGCGGCACGCCCCGCAGCTGGCCTCGTTTTATGCGTTCATCGGCCTTCCGGTAAACCTGCGCGGGCTGGTGTTCGCCGACGTGAAGACCGCCGACGAGACCCGCGACGGCGTGCCGGTCCTGATGGTCGAGGGCACGATCGCCAGCACGGCGGCGACGCCGGTCGATGTGCCGCGGCTGCGGTTCGCGTTGCGCAACGCGGCCGGCGCCGAGGTCTATGCCTGGACCGCCACGCCGTCGCAGCCCGTGCTGGCTCCCGGCGAGCGCCTGTCGTTCCGCAGCCGCCTCGCTTCGCCGCCCGCCAACGGCCGCGACCTGGAGGTCCGATTTTTCACGCATCGTGATGCCGGCGGACATTGAGGCGGCCGTGGCCCATATCCTCATCGCCGAAGACGAAGAACCGGTCAGAGTGCTGGTCGCGCGCGCCCTCGCCGAAGACGGTCACGAGATCGCAACAGCCGCGGACGGCGCCGAGGCCCTCGACCGGCTGCAGCGCGGCGACGAGCGCTTCGACCTGCTGCTGACCGACATCAAGATGCCGGTGATGGACGGCTTTGCGCTGGCACTCGCGGTGGCGCGCGATTTTCCGACGCTGCCGATCATGCTGATGACCGGTTACGCCGACCAGCGCGAGCGGGCCTCCAGCCTCGAAACGCTGATCCGCGACGTCATTGCCAAGCCGTTCACGACGACGGAGATCAGGTTTGCGGTTACGGCGGTACTCGCGACGAAAGAATAGGAATAATAGCGGGTACCCCGCGCCCAAACGGGGCGAGTCGATCATGCTGGCCTGACGGGGAGGCGATGGAAGAACTGATCCACGATTTCGCGCTGTCGATCGTGATGGCCTGGGTCGTCGGCGTTGCCGCGTCGCTGATCCGCCAGCCCGGGCTGCGGTGGATCGAGTCCGAGCATTCCATCAGCACCATCGCCGAGCTGGGGCTGATCTTCATGTTGTTCATGATCGGCCTGGAGATCGACCTGAAGAAGATCGTCCGGGCCGGCGGCGTCATCCTGATGACGTCGGCGGTGCAAATCCTCGGCTCGTTCGCGCTTGCGCTCGCGTTCTTCGTCGGCATCGGCCTGACGCTGGGCGAAGGTCGGTTCGACGCGCTCTATGCCGCTGCCGCGGTGTCGCTGAGCAGCACCGTCATCATCGTCAAGGTTCTCTACGACAAGTTCGAGCTCGACACACTGCCGGGGCGCGTCACGCTCGGCGTCCTGGTGATGCAGGACCTGTTTGCGATCCTGTTCCTGGCGCTGCAGCCGAGCCTGGACAACCTGCATATCGACGTCGTGCTGCTGTCGGTGGTGCGGGTCGGCGCGCTGCTCGCCGTGGTCATGCTGATCAGCCGTTTCACGCTGCCCCACCTCTTCAAGCTGATCGCGCGAATGCCGGAGCTGGTGCTGGTCGGCGCGCTGGCGTGGTGCTTCGCCGCGGCGGAGTTCGCCGCGGCGCTCGGCCTGTCGCGCGAGATGGGCGCACTGGTCGCGGGCGTGTCGCTGTCGACCTTTCCCTATGCGCTCGACGTCACCGCCAAGGTCACGTCGCTGCGCGACTTCTTCATCACGCTGTTTTTCGTCGCACTCGGCATGACGATCCCGCTGCCGACCGGCACGGTTGTCGGCCTGGCCCTCACTGTCGCCGGCTTCACGCTGGTGAGCCGGTTCGTCACCGTGTTTCCGCCGCTTTACGCGATGCGGCAAGGGCTGCGTGCGAGCCTGTTGCCCGCGATCAACCTGGCGCAGATCAGCGAATTCTCGCTGGTGCTGCTTCAGGTCGGCGTCCAGTCCGGGCAGGTAACGCCGGACATCGCCAACGCGATGTCGCTCGCCTTTGTCATCCTGGCGGTGCTCAGCACCTTCATGATGATGCGCAGCGATCGGCTCACCCGCCTCGCCATTCCGGCGCTCAAGCGGATCGGATTGCGCGATCTCGACCAAGGCGGGGCCGACGCGGAAGACGAGACGGGAGGTGCACACCATGTCCTCATCCTGGGGTTCTTCCGGATGGCAAGTTCGCTGCTCAGCGAGATCGAGCGTCGCCGGCCGGCGCTGCTGCAGCAGGTCTGCGTGGTGGATTTCAACCCGAACGTCTATCACACGCTTCTGGATCGCGGCGTGACCATCCACTACGGCGACATCGCCCATGCCGACACGCTGTCGCACGCCGGCGCGGCCGATGCCGAGATCGTCATATCGACCGTGCCGGACTCGCTGCTCAAGGGCACGACCAACGAAAAACTCGTGCGCCACGTGCGCATGCTCAATCCGTCGGCGAAGATCATCGCCACCGCGGACGTTCTCGCCGATGTGCAATCGCTCTACAACGCCGGCGCCGACTACGTCATCGTGGCGCGCTTGGCGGGAGCCAGCGAATTGATCGAGGCCGTCACCGCCGCGGAAGCGGGCCTGCTCGGCGACATGAAGGCCAAGCTCGATGCGCAACTGGCCGATCGTCGGGAAATCCTGCCGTGAGGCGGCGGCCGATCAGTAATCCTTGAGCAGCCGCTCGATGTAATCCAGCTCAAGCTGCGGACGGTAACTCTCGCCAAACCGCTTGCGCAGTTCCTCGAGGATCCGGCGGGCACGCTGCACGTCGATCTCGCCGGGCACTTTGACCGTGGTGTCGTCGCCGTAGTCGCGGCCGCGGAGCGGGCGGCCGAGCGGGTCGGTGTTCTGGTCGGCTCGCGACGGCCCCATGCGGCCGCCGGGCTCGCCGGGACCCGGCCCATTGCCCATCTGCTGCTGCATCGACTGCGCCATGCCTTGCGCGCCCTTGCGCAAGGCTTCGAGCGCGCGGCCCTGCGAATCGACGGCGCTGTCGGCGTCGCCATCGCCGAGCGAGCCTTGGGCATCGCCCATCGCTTCGCCGGCACGGCCGAACTGACCCATGCCGCCGTCCTGCTGGCCTTGCTGACCCTGCCCTTCTTGGCTTTCCTGGCCTTGCTGGCCCTGTTGCGGGAAGCCCTGCTTGCGCAGTTCCTCCAGCAGCTTGTTGAGCTGGTCGCGCAGCGCCTGCTGGTCCTGGCGCAAGCCGTTCATCGCACTCGAATCGCGCTGCTGCTGGCCGCCGTACTGGCGACGCTGCTCCTGGCCTTGACGGAAGGTGCGGTCGCGCAACTGCTGCTGCTTGCGAATCATGTCGCCGAGTTCGTCGAGCGCCGACTGCATGTCGCCGCCCTGCTGGCCGTTCGGCCGCGCCATCTGCAGGTTCTCCAGCATCTGCCGAAGCTGGTCGAGCATCTGCTTGGCGGCGTCGCGCGCGCCCGAGCGCGCCAGCCGCTCCATGCGGTCGAGCATGCTGCGCAGGTCCTGCGGACGCAGTTCGCGCATCGCATTGGGATCGAGCGGGCGCGCCATCTGCGGGTTCTTGCGCATCTCCTCGGCCAGCGCCTGCATGAACTTGTCGAGCGCGGCCCGCAGGTTGTCCATCAGCTTCTTGATCTCTTCGTCGGACGCGCCGCGCTCGAGCGCATCGCGCAAGGCGTCCTGCGCCGCCCGCAGCGCCTTCTCGGTATCCGAGACGTTGCCGTCCTCGAGCTGCACCGCCATGTCCCACAGCCGGGCGACGACATCGCGCAGCGAATCGTCGTTGTCGGCGCGCGCAAGCTGCCAGTAGATCGAGCGCAATCCGAGATAGACGCTGCTGCTGGGCATGAAGCGCTCGGGCGCGATGGTGAGCGCGTCGAGCGCGGTCAGCACCTCATCCTTGGCGTTGGCGTCGAGCGCGAGCAGGCGGCGCTGCTCGATCAAGGCGCGCGGCAGCGGCTTGCTGAACGGCCGCTGCGGCAGCCGCATCTCCTGCGAGGCCGACCGGCCCTCGTTGCCCGCTTCGTCGCGGGCGGTGAGCGTCATCACCACATCGACGCCGGACCAGGGATGTTCGGACAAATCCTTGGTGGTCTGGCCTGAGCCGGAGCGCGTGCGCGCCTGGGGACACGACAGGCCGAAATCGGGTGCGTCGAACAGCGGG
>JAFKKQ010000167.1 GCA_017304505.1 Hyphomicrobiales bacterium
TTGACCTGCGCCTTGGTGACAGAGCCGGCAACGTCCCGCCCCGGCGTCTTCGAGCCGCTTTCAAGCTTCGCCGCCTTCTTGAGGAAGGGCGTCATCGGCGGAGTGCGTAGTTCAAAGGTAAACGAACGGTCGGCGTCGATGGTGATGACGACCGGGATCGGCGCACCCTTGTCGAGCTTCTGGGTCTGGGCGTTGAACGCCTTGCAGAACTCCATGATGTTCAAGCCGCGCTGGCCGAGCGCGGGACCAATCGGCGGCGCGGGGTTCGCGGCGCCGGCCGGAACCTGCAATTTGAGGGATCCGGTGACTTTTTTTGCCATATCCTAGCTCCTGTTTGTGGTGCGGCTCGAAGCGGCTGGCAGCCGCCCTCACCTCCCACGACGCGCTCCTTTGTCATGCCCGGCCCTGTGCCGGGTATCCACGTCTTGGAGACAGAGGAAGACGTGGA
Organism: Hyphomicrobiales bacterium; assembly: GCA_017304505.1. GTDB lineage: Bacteria > Pseudomonadota > Alphaproteobacteria > Rhizobiales > Xanthobacteraceae > Z2-YC6860. The sequence continues at coordinate 449 of JAFKKQ010000167.1, forward strand.
TGGCCGGGACGAGCCCGGCCATAACGGACCGAGAGGTCTACACCTTTTCGACCTGCCCGAATTCCAACTCGACCGGCGTCGCCCGGCCGAAGATCGAAACCGCAACCTTGACCCGCGAGCGGCCCTCATCGACCTCTTCGACCAAGCCGTTGAACGATGCAAACGGCCCGTCCGACACGCGCACCTGCTCGCCGACCTCGAACGACACCGACGGCTTCGGCCGGTCGATGCCCTCCTGCACCTGGTGCAGGATACGCTCGGCCTCGGCATCCGCGATCGGCATCGGCTTTTTGTCGGTGCCGAGGAAGCCCGTGACCTTCGGGGTGTTCTTGATCAGGTGATAGGCCTCATCGGTGAGGTCCATTTTCACCAGGACGTAGCCCGGGAAGAACTTGCGCTCGGTGTCGATCTTGCGGCCGCGACGCACCTCGGTGACCTTTTCCTTGGGCACCATGATCTCATCGAACAAATCGGCGAGGCCGCGCTGCTTGGCCTGCTCGCGAATCGATTCCGCGACCTTGTTCTCGAAGTTCGAATAGGCGTGGACGATATACCAGCGTTTTGTCATGAGCGTCGATCGCCCCCCTAATTGGCGATCCCGAGAATAAAGGTGATGACCAGCCGGATGACCTGGTCTCCAATCAGGAACAGCAGCGCCGCTGCCGTCACCATGACGAACACCATGATGGTGGTCACAATGGTTTCGCGCCTCGTCGGCCACGTGACCTTATCGGTCTCCGTGCGCACCTCTTGCAGAAACTTGAACGGGCTGATCATGGCAGATTCAAATAGGTATGAGCGACCCAACCTTTAAGGATGGGACCGACGAGCGATCCGTTTTGGGACTAGGTTCGCTGCGGAAGTCCGTTGCCGGGCCGCGCGCGATGGCAGCTTCCTATAGAGGTCGCCTCACGGCGTCAAGCGGACACGCGGTTTTCCTGACCGATCAGCCGGTTGCGGCAAAATCAAGAGAACCCGAACGAAGCCGAAACCCGGGAATTTTGGCAGGAGTGGCAGGACTCGAACCTGCAACCCCCGGTTTTGGAGACCGGTGCTCTAGCCATTGAGCTACACTCCTGCGGGTCAGGCGGGCGGACCATAATCGGCCCGTCACCATCTGTCATCCCCGATCACAACATTGCCTCTCTCAGACTGGCTCCACCGTAACCGCGGTGCCATAGGCCAGCACCTCGGTGATGCCGTCCGCGATATCGTTGGAGTCGTAGCGCATGCCGATGACGGCGTTGGCCCCGGCGGAAGCGGCATGCTCAACCATCATGTTGAACGCCTCCTCGCGCGCCTTTTCGGCAAGCTCCGTATAGATCGTGATGTTGCCGCCGAACAGCGACTGGATGCCGGCACCGATGTTGCCGATGACGCTGCGTGAGCGCACGGTGATCCCACGCACCACGCCGAGGTGCTGGACCACACGATAACCGGTGACCTCATTGGTGGTGGTGACGATCATGGCTCCCCCTCATCCAACGGACCGTACCATGCACTTCATGGTACGGGGCCGGCGAATGAGAACTCCGCCCGCCGGCCACCGGCCGACACCTCACTCGATGATGCTTGCGACGACGCCGGCGCCGACGGTGCGTCCGCCCTCGCGGATGGCGAAGCGCAGCTTCTCCTCCATCGCGATCGGCACGATCAGCGTCACCTCCATCGCGATGTTGTCGCCCGGCATCACCATCTCGGTGCCCTCGGGAAGCGTCACCACGCCCGTCACGTCCGTCGTGCGGAAGTAGAACTGCGGACGGTAGTTGGTGAAGAACGGCGTGTGACGGCCGCCCTCCTCCTTGGTCAGGATGTAGGCCTCGGCCTTGAACTTGGTGTGCGGCTTCACCGAGCCCGGCTTGCACAGCACCTGGCCGCGCTCCACGTCGTCCTTGTCGATGCCGCGAAGCAGGGCCCCGATGTTGTCGCCCGCCTGCCCCTGGTCCAGAAGCTTGCGGAACATCTCGACGCCCGTCACCGTCGACTTCTGCGTCGCCTTGATGCCGACGATCTCCACCTCCTCGCCGACCTTGATCACCCCGCGCTCCACGCGACCCGTCACCACCGTGCCGCGGCCCGAGATCGAGAACACGTCCTCAACCGGCATCAGGAACGGCTGGTCGATCGGACGCTCCGGCTGCGGGATGTAGCTGTCCACCTCCGCCATCAGCTTCAGGATCGCGTCGTGACCCAGCTCCGGGCTCTTGTCCTCCAAAGCCATCAGCGCCGACCCCCGGATGATCGGAATCTTGTCGCCCGGGAAATTGTACTTCGACAAAAGCTCGCGGACCTCAAGCTCGACCAGGTCCAGAAGCTCCGGGTCGTCCACCATGTCCACCTTGTTCATGAACACAACCAGCGCCGGAACACCGACCTGCCGCGCCAGAAGAATGTGCTCGCGCGTCTGCGGCATCGGGCCGTCCGCCGCCGAAACCACCAGAATCGCCCCGTCCATCTGCGCCGCGCCCGTGATCATGTTCTTCACGTAGTCGGCGTGACCCGGGCAGTCCACGTGCGCGTAGTGCCGCTTGTCCGTCTCGTACTCCACGTGCGACGTCGCGATCGTGATGCCGCGTGCCTTCTCCTCAGGCGCCTTGTCGATCTGGTCGTACGCCGTAAACGTCGCACCACCCTTCTCCGCCAAGACCTTCGTGATCGCAGCCGTCAAAGACGTCTTGCCATGGTCAACATGCCCAATCGTCCCAACATTGCAATGCGGCTTGCTGCGGTTGAATTTCTCTTTCGCCATTGAA
>JAFKKQ010000168.1 GCA_017304505.1 Hyphomicrobiales bacterium
GGAATATTGCTCGGAGGTCGGCACCAGCGCCCGCATGTCGCCTATGATGTCGCTGTTGCGTTCGATAACGCGGCGCATGTTCCGCGACGGATGGAATTCATCGGCGATCACCCGGACCGATATGCAGGCCCGGCAGGTCTCGCAAGCCGGCCGATAGGCGATCGACTGGCTTCTGCGGAAACCGCCGTGGGTGAGAAGATCGTTGAGGTCCACCGCCCGTTCGCCGACCAGATGCGTAAAGACCTTCCGCTCCTCCTTGCCCGGCAGGTAGGGGCAGGGCGAGGGTGCGGTCAGATAGAACTGCGGAGTGTCGCGGGAATGCTGGGTCACGTCGGCCGGTTACCTCGCCACCTCAAGTCCCGTACTGTCGCCCCGAAACGCATCCGCGTCAAAGGGATGCCGGCTCACGAATCGCGGGAACAATGGAACGGATTTAGGAAGAACGGCGCGACGCCCGAAGCGATGCCGCACGCATCTCGTTGTTGATGACGACCGTACCGACCAGCATGTCGTGCAGGCAGCGTCGCCGTTCGTTGAACAGGAAGACCAGGAGAATGAACGGCGTCAGCGCCGACACCGTGATCCAGAACACCACAGCATGGACGGCGCCCAGCAGAAAATAGGCCGGCGCACCGTACCAGGTTCGCATTTCGATATCCATGACGCGCATGCCGATGGTGGCCGAGGCCGGGCTTCCGAGCGTCATGCCGTAGTAGCAGACGGCCCAGACCACCATGGCCGGCCAGAGCAGGGCGTAGAAGAAAAACCCCAGTCCGAGCGTGACAATGCCGATCACGAAGATGAACATCGACACGAACACGACCGGCACGGACAAGATCACGAAATCGATGACGAAAGCGATCACCCGCCGCGCCACGACGCCCTCGAACAGCTCCGGCCTCGTGGCTGGATCGTAGGCATGCGGCTTGAGTTCGATCGACACGCCAATGCGCCTCGGGTCACCGGTGACCGTGATTCGCGAAACCTATTCCACTTCGACAAAAATGAACAAAAAGGGCATCCACGTCAAAGATCAAATGGGTAAAACCGCCAATTGTTGCAAGGGTGGCGACCGGTTCCGTGGCCTTGAGCTAAACTGACGACAACGGAGATTGAAATCTTGAGCGTAACCCTTTCTGATATCGAGGCGGCCCGGCACACCATTGCAGGCCAAGTTTTGCACACGCCGACATTCCCGGCGCCCCGACTATCGGCGCTGACTGGCGCGGAAGTTTACGTCAAATACGAAAACCTCCAGGTCACCAATTCGTTTAAGGAACGCGGCGCCCGCGCCAAGCTCGCCTCGCTATCCCCAGCGGAGCGGGCGCGAGGCGTGATTGCCATGTCGGCAGGCAATCATGCTCAGGCCGTGGCTTACCATGCGGCCGGTCTCGGAATTTCGGCCACCATCGTCATGCCGGTGACGACCCCGTTCGTGAAGGTGGCGGCGACACGGGCCTATGGCGCGCGGGTGGTGCTCGATGGTGAGAGTGTCCACGAGGCTCATATCCGCGCTGAAGCCGAGGCGCGAGAGCATGGCTTGATCTGGGTCCATCCTTACGACGACCTCCATGTCATTGCCGGGCAGGGCACGATTGCGCTGGAGATGCTCGAGGATGTTCCCGATCTTGATTGGCTGGTAATCCCTGTCGGTGGTGGCGGGCTGATCTCAGGAGTCGCCGTGGCGGCCAAGGCCATCAAGCCGGGCATTGGCATCGTCGGTGTGGAATCGGCCCGTTATCCCTCGACATGGAACGCGCTCCACGGCGATCAGCGGCCGGCAGGTGGGGCGACCCTTGCGGAAGGCATCGCGGTCAAGACCGTGGGCACGCTCACGCTGCCGATCATTCGCGCGCTGGTCGGCGATATTATTCTGGTTGACGAGGAGTACATCGAACGCGCGGTCAACGCCTATCTCACCCTGCAGAAGGCGATGGCGGAGGGCGCGGGCGCGGCGGGGCTCGCCGCCATGCTGGCGAAACCGCAGCGCTTTGCCGGCAGCAAAGTCGGGCTGGTGCTGTCCGGCGGCAACATCGATCCGCGCATCCTCGCCTCTATCATGATGCGCGAGCTCGAGCGCGAGAGCCGGATCATCTCGTTCCGCCTGACCATCGCCGACCGTCCCGGCATGCTCGGTCATATCGCGACCATGCTCGGCCGGCTCGACGCCAACATCCTCGGCGTCGAGCATCGCAGGCTGTTTCTCGATGTGCCGGCCAAGGGCGCAAGCCTCGACGTGACAGTCGAGACCCGCGATGCCGTTCACGCGGATGAGATCCTGCAAGCTCTCCGGGCAGAAGGGTTTGCGCCGGCTCGGATCAGCACCGGCGATGTGATGGAATAGCCTTCGCCGGCGTTCAGCCCGTCACTGCCTTTCGATTCCGGCGTCGTGAATGACGTGTGCCCACTTGCCGATTTCCCCGCGCAGGCGGTCACTCAACTCGCCCGGTGTGCTGGGCAACGGTTCAAGCCCCAACTCGTTGTAGCGCTTTTTTAGCACCGGATCGGAGAGCACGGTGCGCGTTGCGCGATTGAGCGTTTCCAGAACCGCGGGCGGAGTACCGACGGGAGCGAAAAGGCCATTCCAGGTGACGACGTCGAATCCTTTCACACCGGCTTCGTCCACGGTCGGAACTGTCGGCGCATAGGCGGCGCGGGTGGGCGTGGTGCTGGCCAGCGCGCGAAGCTGATTGCCCAGAACCGCGGATTTCAGCGCACCATAGGATTGGATGATGGCATTGACATCGCCACGCAGAACCGCGGTGAGCAACTCTCCGGGTGTGCGAAATGGAACGATGACGAAATCGAGCTTCGTCATGGATTTCAGGAGATGAGCTGCGAGATTGTTGGTTGCCCCGACCGTCGTCGTTCCGACGTTCAGCGCGCCGGGCTTGGCGCGCGCCGCCGACAACAGATCGTTCAATGTATGATAGTTTGAATGCGCGTTGACGGCGATGATATTGGCGAAGGTGCTCAATCCCGAGATCGGGATGAAATCCTTGACCGGATTGTAAGGCAGGCTCTTCAACAGCGTGACGCTGATCGCGGTCGAGCTCGATAACGTGACAAGCGAGTAGCCGTCCGGCGGCGAGGTCTTCACCGCCAAGGCAGCCGTCGTGCCCCCGGCGCGCGGCTGGTTGTCGATCACGATGCTGGTGCCCAGCGTCGTGCCAAGCTTGTCGGCAAAGA
>JAFKKQ010000169.1 GCA_017304505.1 Hyphomicrobiales bacterium
GAAGACGCCGAGGAGGCGCCGCGCCCGACTTAATCGGCGTGTCGCTATCGGTAACGTGACGAACGATGATCGCGCAGCGCCGCCAGCCGATGCGCGATCATCTCCTTGAGAATGCCGCGCCTCACGGTCTTGTTGGTCGCGGCGGGCGCACACCAGAACCAACCGTCCCGATTCATGGCCCGCACAGCGCTGACGAAGCGCCGCGCCACTTCGTCAAAATCCTCCTGCGAGTAATTCAGGCTGAAGATCAGGCGTCCCGTGCCGATCCAGCTCAGCGCCAGCCCTTCCGCGCGGAGATAGTATTGCAGCATCCAATTGTAACGCGACGGCTGCGTGTAGGACACAAGCCAGATCGACGACAAGTTGGCGACCTGAACCGGCAATCCCTCGTCATAAAGCAGCTTGTTCAGTCTTCGAACGCGGCCGCTCCACAGCGTGTCGAGACCGCGATACATCTCCGCTGCCTCCGCCGTTTCCATGAATCGCAGGAACTCGTCCATCGCGCCCATCACGGCCGGGTGCGAATTGAACGTGCCGCGGGCAAAGCAGATGTCGGCCGGCCGGTCCTCGCGGAAGCGCTTCATCAGATCGCGGCGACCGCACACGACGCCGATGGGGAACCCGCCGCCGACCGTCTTGCCATACGTCACCAAATCGGCGCGCACGCCGAAGTATTCCTGGGCCCCGCCCCGCGCCAGGCGGAAGCCGACAAACACTTCGTCGAAGATCAACACGATGCCGCGCTCGGTGCACACCGCGCGAAGCTTCTTGAGCCATTCGGTATAGGCCGCCTTGTCGAAATGCGCGGACCGTCCACCATCGACCAGCGAGCTGTCCGCCGGCGCTCCGATATTGGGGTGAAGCGATTGCAGCGGATTGACCAGCACGCAGGCGATGTCGTTGCGGGCGCGCAGCACGCGCAACGAATCCTCCGACATGTCCTTCAGCGTGTAGGTTTCCCGCGCCGGCACGGGATTGCCGACGCCGGGCTGCACGTCGCCCCACCAGCCGTGATACGCGCCACAGAAACGAACCAGGTGCGAACGCCGCGTATGATAGCGCGCCAACCGCACCGCCTGCATGACCGCCTCGGTTCCGGACATGTGGAACGACACCTCGTCGAGGCCGGAAACCGCTTTCAGGCGCCGGACATTGTCGGCGATGACCGGATGATAGGATCCCAGCACCGGGCCGAGATCGCGCACCCGCTCCAGGCCGCGGCGCATCATCTCCTTGTAGGTGTCGTAGCCGAGCAGGTTGACGCCATAGGAGCCGGTCAGGTCGTAGAAGCGGTTGCCGTCGATGTCGGTGACAGTCACCCCTTCGGACGACTGGACGAAGGCGCCGACCCGCAGATGCGTGCGGACGAAGCGGCTGTACTGGAACGGGACCCGATAGGCTTCCGTGAACTGCAAGTCCGAGATGCCGCCGGCCACCTCGGCAGTGTGCCGGATCGATTGGGCGAACCGCGACTCGTACAGCGCCGAGAGCCGCATGAACCCGTCGCGGCGCCGGTTGGCCACATCGTCCGGCGCGCCGTCCGAGCAGAAGAAAGCGGCTTTCGCCGTATTCGTAGAAGGGCACCAGCGCCGCGACACGGCGCGACATGCGCGCATGTCCGGTCAGCGACGGGTGCTTGGCTTTCGAAAGCTCGACGCGGCGCTTCAACGAAACCAGCGAGCCCGCCAGCGCACCCATGCCGAGCCCGTAGAACGCCAGTGTCGTGCCGCCAACATCCATCGATTCGTTATTTACCGTGGGGATTTTACGGAACCATGACGCTACGAACCCAGATGCTGCGGCTGTTCGCGCAGGAGGACCTCAATTTCCTGCTGACCAACCGCATTCCGCGCAGGCTCGCGACGCTGTTCGTCGGCTGGTTCAGCAAGATCGAGCAGCCGCTCGTCCGCGACACGTCCATCGGGCTGTGGCGGCTGTTCTCCGGGCTCGATCTCAGCGAGGCCAAGACCACGCGCTTCCGCAGCATGCACGAGTGCTTCATCCGCGAACTGAAGGAGCGCGCTCGCCCGGTCGACCCGGACCCGAATGTCCTGGTCAGTCCCTGCGACGCCATCGTCGGCGCCTGCGGCGCGATCGCCGGGGCCGAGCTCTACCAGATCAAGGGCTTCCCCTATTCTCTCTCCGACCTGCTGTGCGATACGGAACCGGCGCAAACCCATCGCAACGGACGCTTCATCACGCTGCGGCTGACGTCGGCCATGTATCACCGCTTTCACGCGCCTTACGACTGCCGGGTGCGGTGCGTGACATACATCTCCGGCGACACATGGAACGTCAATCCGGTGGCGCTCAAGCGAGTCGAGAAGCTGTTCTGCCGCAACGAGCGCGCCGTGATCGAAACAACGCTGACAACCGGTCACGCTGGTCCCGGTGGCGGCGGTACTAGTGGCCAGCATCCGGCTGCACTTTCTCGATGTGCTGCTGCATCTGCGCCATCGCGGGCCAAACATCATGCGCTGCGATGCGAACCTTCGGAAGGGCGAGGAAATGGGCTGGTTCGAACACGGTTCGACCATCATCATGTTCGCGCCGGACGGATTTTCGCTGAGCGAGGGCGTGACGGAAGGAGCCACCATCCGGATGGGCCAGCCGCTGATGCGGCTGCCGTAATCAGCGCGCGGCGTGAAGCATCGCCACGCTCAGCACGCGGAAAGCAGCGTCGGCGTGGTCCTGCCGGATCAGCGCCAGGCGATCGACGGTGATGGCGCCCTCACCGCGGATTTGTCGGAAAACGGATTCCAGCGTGGCAAGCGCGACGTTGCGCCGGTCCGCCGTGAGTTCGCCGGTCAGTCATGTGAACACGGAAGTCGGCGAACAGGTAAGGACAGCCCCAGCGGTCGAGATTACCGATCTGGCTCGGGTTGAGGCCGGCAGCCACCCCGTCAGTCGCATCGAAGCGGCTTCGGCCGTGGCTCGTCGGCCGACACAGTGGCGAGCGGCAGTTGCCGCTGCATGTTGTCGGTCAGACGAGAGGACGGGCCGGCTTGGACCCATTCGATGATCTCAAGCTGTCCATTGAAATGCTCGACAGCCGCCGTGCAGCTTTCCACCCAATCCCCACAATTGACGTAAGTGAGTCCGTCCAGCATCCGGATCACGGGATGGTGGATATGCCCGCAGATCACGCCATCGACATGATGGCGGCGCGCCTCACCGCTCAGCGTCCTCTCGAATTCGCCTATGAAGTTCACGGCGTTCTTGACCTTGATCTTGATCCAGCGCGACAGCGACCAGTACGGCAGGCCAAGAAGCCTGCGAATGCTGTTGAAGTGCGTGTTGAGCGTAATCGCCAGATCGTAGGCTCGATTGCCAAGCAGCGCGAGCCAACGCGCGTGCCGAATCACAACATCGAACAAATCACCATGAATCACGAGAAAGCGGCGGCCATCGGCCGTCACATGCACGGACTTTTCTATCACCTCAATGCCGCCAAAATGGATGCCATAGAAATCCCGCATGAACTCGTCGTGATTGCCGGGCACATAGATCATGCGCGCGCCCTTGCGCGCCTTGCGCAACAGCTTCTGCACCACGTCGTTGTGCGATTGCGGCCAATACCAGCCGGACTTGAGCTGCCAACCGTCCACGATGTCGCCAACCAGGTAGATCAGGTCAGCCTCGTAGTCCCGCAGGAAGTCGAGGAGCTTCTCGGCCTGGCAGCCGCGGGTGCCCAGATGCAGATCCGACAGAAACAGTGCACGGACCCGGATGGGTTCCGCAACCAGATCGATGGGCACGGTCGCCGCACGAACGTTCATGCCGTTGCTATGGGTGATTCCTGTTGCGGGACAATGACACTCACGCTCGGCCGGCCGCGGCGTCAAAGACAAGCCGCTTCAGCCCCTCCCGGCCGCGGATCGCGCTGACTCCCGTCCGCCACAGCAGCATTATTCCCCGCGCGCGGGGAAATGTCCCGTTTCGAAAGAGTGCGTGGTGGCGGACGCAGTCGGCGTCGAACCAGTCTCCACCGCGGAATTCCCTGCGAACAGGGAAAAGAACAGGGAATATTCAGATTTTCGGCCTTTTTGGCAACCGATCTCACCGACTATTGCAGCAATCTCAGGTCTTTAGCTGTTCAATTCCCTACTCACCAGAGCAGGGAATTCGATTTCGTAAGCAGGGAATTTAGAGGGCGAGCAGCGAAATATCAGAACCGCGTAAGCGTCCATCGCTCACACACTTCATGGTCGGCGATCACCAGCATGTTGCGATGCTGTCCCAAGGGCTGGGTCGATCGCGATCGGACGGTGATGTTCATGAAAGGCTGCCCGGCATGAAGCAGAGGATCATCGTTTCGCCGTCCAACCCAGGATAGGGCCACACCATGGCAGGACCAAACCTGTTGGGCTGACGCACAATAGCCTCATCTGGAACGACGATCCATTGTCCCTCGAGATGCACACGATAACAGTCATCACTGATTTACGAGCCACGCGTTGAGGTCATCATCATCGATCACGCACTTGGCCAGAGTGCGGCCGTAGCGATTCTCGCCATGTGCGTCGCCCGACGCAATCGATAGGCCGAGCCGTTTGGCAAGCCCTTCTGGCGTCCCAATCCCGCATGTCCAACGCGCGCCGGTGGCATCGAGGCAGGTCTTTCCAATGCCTTTGAAATCAATTTTTTCGATCATTCTGATCGTCGCGGAGGGAGGATGCGGTGGATGCGTGGATGCGCAAGGCCCTGACCGCGCTGCGTCTAACCTTCGGTAACCTCGGGGAGAATCGGCAGCCGCTTAACTGAGGCGCCGTTTAACAAAATGAGGTTTCAATAGCCTTCGCTCCACTCGAACCCATATGGCCGATGGCGGCGACCAAGTGGCGACCTCGCGTCATCCGATTTGGGACCTTACGCGACGCCGCCGGCGCAACACTCAGTGGTTCATTGTACCTCGACAAGCTTAGCAGAAATGCAAGGCTTTCATCGCGTTCAATGATTACGTGGGCCCGTGAACCGTTCGAAGGCGTCGTCGAAGCCCGGCCCATCGTCATCGACCTGGTCGACACGCAGTAGCGTCATTGAGCGACCATTAGCCTGCCACAATGTTTGAGTGAACAATTCGCATGCTGGCGGCGGAGATTGCAGCCAGTTATCGGCGATCGCCTCTTCGAAATCAGAGATCGCGCCTAGATCTGGCTTTCCCAAGTCGCATTGCTCCGTTGCGCGAAGTGAGAAGCGCGGGAAGCCCCTGCCACAGTCGGCATACACAAAGCGGCCATCCTTGCAGAAAACCACGGCCAGGTCGTCGGGATGAAGGTCGACGAAGCGGCGCGCCGCCGCCTCGCGGCTGATATCGAACTCTGCTGCCATGGAGATTATCTGCCCTAATCCTGGGCTTCCCCTCAGAAACGTCTTGAGTCGACGTCGCGGCGTCAGAAGCTCGATAGCGAAGTCATTGGCCTCGCTTTCCTGCCGCCGGTGGCGGTCACCGATTTGGTCGCCGCGGGATAGGCTCATGTCTCTGCGGGTGCAGTGGAAGCCGTCCCTTGACGTTTGCTCGTGGGTCGGATTGAGGAAATGCAACAGCAGGAGTACCCGGCCGCGGTCACGTTCCGGAGTCGTGACAAGCGCTGCTTCAAGATGGGAAAGCGGCTGCTCGCGAATTTCCTCAATGTCGAGAGCCGCTGCAATCTCGTAAACCGGGACAGCCTCATCGAGCCTGGCCAATTGGTCGTGAATAGCCTCCGCCAGCCGTTGCGGGTTGAGTCCCACTTCCTCGATCGCCATGCGTTCAAGCGTAAGCGCCGCCATTCTACGCCCGGCGCTTGAGCAGAGACTTCATCATGTCGTCCAGGATCGCACGCTCGCCGGCATCGAGCTGCTGGGCTTGCCTGAACATTCGCTGGAGTTGCCGGTCGGCATCGGGCGATTCGACATCCTCCCCGGCCAGGAACGCCACCGAGACCCCAAAATGATCAGCCAACCTGGTGACCAACGCCATCGATGGGTTATCCGCCCTGCCCTTCTCTAATTCCCAGATATGCGCCTTCGAGACTTCGACAGCGTCCGCAACCTCCTGCAATGATTGGCCTTTTGATCGACGCAGCTTCGCCACGCGCGTTGCCAGACTCATGATTTTACTCCCGCTTCGAAAATTTTCGTGTTCATTTCAGCTTACGTGATCAT
>JAFKKQ010000391.1:0-1939 GCA_017304505.1 Hyphomicrobiales bacterium
TTGATCTCGCGGTTGCCGCCGTCATCAAGGACATCGAGAAGCGCGCCAAGAAGGTCGGTTCGTCGGCCGAAGTCGCGCAGGTCGGCACCATCTCGGCCAACGGCGACAAGCAAATCGGCAAGATGATCGCCGACGCGATGCAGAAGGTCGGCAACGAAGGCGTCATCACGGTCGAAGAGGCCAAGTCGCTCGACACCGACGTCGAGATCGTCGAGGGCATGCAGTTCGACCGCGGCTATATCTCGCCGTACTTCATCACCAACGCCGAGAAGATGATCGCCGAGCTCGAGGACGCCTACATCCTCCTGCACGAGAAGAAGCTGTCCGGCCTGCAGGCCATGCTGCCGGTGCTTGAGGCGGTGGTGCAGTCGGGCAAGCCGCTCATCATCATCGCCGAGGACGTCGAGGGCGAGGCCATCGCCACGCTCGTCGTCAACAAGCTGCGCGGCGGCCTGAAGGTCGCGGCGGTGAAGGCTCCAGGCTTCGGCGACCGCCGCAAGGCCATGCTCGAGGACATCGCGATCCTCACCGGCGGCCAGCTCATCTCGGAAGACCTCGGCATCAAGCTCGAGAACGTCACGCTGCAGATGCTCGGCCGCGCCAAGAAGGTCGTGATCGAGAAGGAAAAGACCACCATCGTCGACGGCGCCGGCAAGAAGAAGGACATCGAAGCCCGCGTCGGCCAGATCAAGGCGCAGATCGAGGAGACCACCTCGGACTACGACCGTGAGAAGCTCCAGGAGCGCCTGGCCAAGCTCGCCGGCGGCGTGGCCGTCATCAAGGTCGGCGGCGCCACCGAAATCGAGGTGAAGGAGAAGAAGGACCGCGTCGACGACGCGCTCAACGCCACCCGCGCGGCGGTGGAAGAGGGCATCGTTCCGGGCGGCGGCACCGCGCTCCTTCGCGCCAAGAAGGCTGTCGGCAAGCTCACCAACGACAACGCCGACGTCCAGGCCGGCATCAACATCGTGCTTAAGGCCATCGAGGCGCCGATCCGCCAGATCGCGGAGAACGCCGGCGTCGAGGGTTCGATCGTGGTCGGCAAGATCATGGAATCGAAGTCCGAGACATTCGGCTTCGACGCCCAGCACGAGGAGTACGTGGACCTGATCGAAAAGGGCATCGTCGACCCGGCCAAGGTCGTGCGGCGCGCCCTGCAGGACGCGGGCTCGGTCGCGGGCCTGCTGGTCACCACCGAAGCGATGGTTGCCGAAATTCCGAAGGAGGCTGCCGCGCCGGCGATGCCGGGCGGCGGCATGGGCGGAATGGGCGGCATGATGTAGGCCAGCCCAAAAGGCAAACGCGGAAGGGCTCGGCAGCGATGCCGGGCCCTTTTGTATTCAGTAACGCCACAACGTCGTTGCGTGTGAGCGGGCGGCCTTCAGTGCGTGGCCGGCTTGAACCGCAACGTCTTGGCCCCGGCGAAAATCACGTCATCGCCGTCGCGACGCCAGTTGGTGACCGCGTTCATCGCCGCGAGCAGATCGGTATCGCGTTGCGCCTGATCCGGCCGGCAGGAGCGGTCGGTCGGTTGGCCGAGCACCACCGTCATCGTGTCGCCGGCGACGACAAGCTGCCCCTCGACCCGATTGCACCACATCTCAAGGATCATCGCGCCGTTGGCGCCGACCTCCATGTTGGGGATGCGCTTCGAACCCGGCATCGGCCGCGCATCGAGGAACAGTTCGCTGTCCAGTGGAAATTCATTTTGCTGCGCCAAAGCGGGCACGGCGGACGCCGCCATCAGGATGCACAACACCACACGCGGACCAAGCCTTCCACCCGCCATCGTTCCTCCTTCGACATCGACCCGCCGGCAGGCCGGCCAAACCATCAGTCAAAATAAATCCGCGCCTCCCCGCCGCGCTTATCGTCAAGCGCAGGCGGGCGCGTCAAGGGGCCGTTGTGCCGCAACCTTTCGAGAGTGGAAGCGCTCGCG
>JAFKKQ010000391.1:1958-5127 GCA_017304505.1 Hyphomicrobiales bacterium
GCTCGCGTGCGTTCAGTTGCCGTAGAGATAATTCGGCAGCCAGAGCGTCATGCCGGGCCAGAGATACATGATGATCATGCACACGATGACGACGAGCATGTAGGGCATCATGCCGCCGAAGATCTGGTTGAGCGTGACGTGTGGCGGCGCGACGCCTTTGAGATAGAACGCCGACATCGCCACCGGCGGCGACAGGAACGCCGCCTGCAGATTCACGAACACCAGAACGCCCCACAGGATGGGATCGATATTGAAGTGCTGCAGCAGCGGCAGGAAGATCGGCACGAAGATGATGATGATCTCGGTCCATTCCAGCGGCCAGCCGAGCAGGAAGATGACCACCTGGGACAGGATCATGAACTGAACGGGCGTGAGATTGAGCGAGAGCACCCACTGCTCGACCAGCGCCTGCCCGCCGAGGATGGCGAACACGCCCGAGAACAGCGCCGAGCCGACGAACAACCAGCACACCATCGCGGTGGTTTTTGCCGTCAGGAACACCGCTTCCTTGGTGCGCTTCCAGTCGAGCGTCCGCGCCTGGAAGGCCAGCAGGAACGCACCGGCGGCGCCGACGGCGGCCGATTCAGTCGCCGTCGTGATGCCGAACAGGATCACCGCGAGGACCACGACGGTGAGGATGCCAAGCGGCATCACCGATGAGGACACGAGCTTGAGGACTTCAAACCGGTCCGCATCCATCCGCCAGTAGTAGCGCACGATAATGATGGCGCCGAGCACGGCGGCCACAGCGAACCCGATGTAGAAGCTCTGCGCCGGTCCCTGTGCCGACGGCGCGGCCGGCCCGGTGGCCAGGTCCGGCGTGCCGAGCTGCTGCAGGCCGGACACCGCTTCGTCCGGCGCAACCTGCTGGTGGATGACGACATACCACCACACCAGCGCCAGCGTTCCCGTGATCAAGGCAAAAGGCGTGAGCGAGATGAAAAAATTTTTCAACAGCGTGAGGTAGCCGACGCGCCCTGCGCCGGTGTCGATCGCAGCGGCCCGCGCCGGCGAGAACAGCGCCGCGACGAAGCCGGAGAATACGTTGTGCGAATACGCCTCCTGGAACCGCCGCATCCAGTCCGGCACCGGGACGCGCGTTTTGTCCTCGGGAAGTTGCGGAGCAATTTTCGGATTAATCGTCGCCCAGCCGACGATGTAGATCAGATAGAGAAATGCCAGGAAGAATGAGGGAAACATGGCGGCGGCATAAAGCTTCACCACCGATTGTCCGGCAACGGCGGCGTAAACGATGATCATCACCGATGGCGGGATCAAAATGCCGAGCGTGCCCCCGGCGGTGATCACACCGGCCGACAGCTTGACGTCGTAACCGGCCTTCAGCATCGGGTTGAAGGCAATGACACCCATCAGGATCACCACGGCTCCGACGAGGCCGCTGGCGATGCCCCAGAACGTGCAGACGATCAGCGTGGCGACGGCAAGCGAGGCCGGAACGCGGCGAAAGGCAAGCTGGATCGAATAGAACATCTTGTCGACCAGCGCGCCGCGCTCCATGACGTAGCCCATGAGCACGAACAGCGGGATGGATATGAGGACATCGTTGGTCATCGCGCCGTAGGTGCGCTGGACCATCAGGTCGAAGACCTTGTTATCGGTGAAGAGCTGGACCGGATCGTAAAAAGCCATGTAGCCGAAGAACATCCCGAGGCCCATGAGCGTAAAGGCCGTCGGAAAGCCCATGATGATGACGATCACGATCAGACAGAGCATCAAAATCCCGAGTGCCGGGTCGCTCATGTTTGAAGATCTCCCCCCATGCCGCGCTGGCGCGCGGCCTCCTCGATCTCGTGAGCCCGCTCGATCGCGATCTTTCGCGATTCTTCGTCGACGTATTCGCTCTGCGAGAGTTGGCCTTCAATGACGTCGATCTCGGCAACGTCCTTGAGCCGCGCCGGCCATTCCCCGGTCTTGAGGCAGATGACGCAGCGGATGATCTCGGCAATGCCCTGAAGCATCACCAGCGCGCCGGCCACCGGAATGACCGCCTTGAATTGATAGACCGGAGGCCCATCCGCCGTGACGGTCGAATGTTCGCGGATGGCCCACGATTCCTCGGCGAAGGTGTAGCCCGAATAGATCAGCGCCAGGATGCCGGGAATGAAGAATACGATATAAAGAACGATATCGAGCGTCGCCTGCATCCGCGGCCGCATCGAACTGTAGAGAAAGTCGCCGCGCACGTGGGCGTTCTGCGCCAGCGCGTAGGCGCCGCACAGCATGAACAGCGCGCCGTAGAGCATGTTTTCGAGATCGAAAATCCATGCCGTCGGCATGTTGAGAATGTAGCGCTTGAACACTTCGAGGCAGACGACGGCGGTCAGAACGATCATCAGCCACGAGACGGCCTTGCCGACCCATGTGCTGATGCCGTCGATCGCATAGAGCACGCTTTGGACGCTCATGCGCGCCCCCGCTCGCTGGAAGGAAGATCAGGCCATTTTGGAGACGACGAAGCACCATCCGGTTGTCCCGGACGGTGCTTCACCGGTTCGGCGCGCCGTCAGATCGGCTTCTTCGCGTTCGGACCCCAGTAATGGTCAAACGCGATCTTGCGGCTCACGACGTAGTCCTGCTCCCAGCGCGTCGCACGCTTGGCGAAGGCAAGCTGCGATTCGGCAATCTCCTTGAACATCGGATTGCCCGCCGCATACTTCTTGGCAACATCGTCGTAGACCTCGAGCTGCCGCTTGAGGATCGCATCCGGCGTCTTGAAGAACCGGACCTTATCCTTGGTCTGCATCTCGATGTAGTCTTTCGAGTTGCGGTCGATCGCCTTCCACTGCATATCCTGCGATGCGGCCTCGGCGGCATTGGCGATGATGTGCCGCGTCTTCTCCGGCAACGTGTTGTACTTGTCCTTGTTGAACATGATCTCGAACTGCTCGGCGTTCTGGTGATAGCTTTGCAGCATGCAGATCTTGGAGACGTCGGCGAAGCCCAGGGCCTTGTCCGACGAGGCGTTGTTGAACTCCGCCGCGTCAAGCAGGCCGCGGTCCATCGCCGCGACGATTTCGCCGCCGGGCAGCGCGTTCACCGCCGCTCCCAGGCCGGAGAACACGTCGATCGAGATGCCGACGGTGCGAAACTTCATGCCCTTGAAGTCTTCGACCTTGGTCACCGGCTTCTTGAACCAGCCGAGCGGCTG
>JAFKKQ010000392.1:0-1255 GCA_017304505.1 Hyphomicrobiales bacterium
GCGCGCAGAAGGCAAGATCCAGACCCGCCTTCTTCCAGTCGGTGTTTTCGATCGACACCAGCCTCGGCAGCTTGAACGGCGAGAATTGCGGAAACACCGCGCGCATCTCCTGTCCTGCCCGGCGGTCTGCGGTCAGCAGCACGATCTCGACATTCGGGTGGCACAACAGGAGGCGCACCAGTTCCGAGCCGGTGTATCCGGACGCGCCGAGCACGCCGATCTTGGCCTTGACGGGAGATTTGGCAGGCATGGTTCTATCCTCGATCCTCAAGTCCATCAGGACCGCCGGATCAGGGCAACCGCCGCGGAGCTTCTTTGTGGGAAAAGTGCCGCGACCCCAATCCTGCGGCACCCAAAAAAATCAGGCGCGCGCCGGTCTCTCGGAGCGGCGGCGGCGCAGCGTTGCGGCAAAGGCCGTGATCAGGGTCTTGATCATGAGGCGCGATATAGCGGCTCGCAGGTCCCGGCACAAGGCGCTCGCGCCGGCCGGGCGCCACCAACACCGTGGCCGCGACTTTATTTCAATCCGTATCCAAGTCGATGACGCAACAGTGACCGATTTCGCTTCCCGCCGCACATTGAGGCGCGGCTATCCCAGCCCTAACATCCAGCGTCCCGGCGAAGGCGGTGCGTGGGCATCGCGTTGCGCATGGATCAATCCGCACCGGGATCGACCCGGGCGATCATGGGGAGTTTAACGATGCACAAGGTTGTTCTGACTTCGGCGGCGATTGGCGCCGCGATCCTGTTCGGCGGGCAAGCGGTTGCACAAGGTGCGCTGCCCTACGGCGAAACCGTCAATCTCGAACAGGCCAAGAAGGCCGCGACGGCCGCACAGGCGGAAGCGGCCAAGAACGGCTGGGCGATGGCGACCTCGGTGGTCGGCCCGACCGGCGACCTCGTCTATTTCCAGAAGATGGACAACACCCAATACGCCTCGGTGGCCATCGCCCAGCACAAGGCGCGCGCGGCCGCAACCTTCCGCCGTCCAACCAAGGCGTTCCAGGATCGCGTCGCCCAGGGCGGCGCCGGCATCACCGCGATGACGCTTGACGGTATGATCGCGTCCGATGGCGGCCTGCTGCTTGTCGCCGGCGGCAAGATCATCGGGGCGATCGGCTGCAGCGGCGGCACCGGCACGCAGGACGCCCAGACCTGTCAGGCCGGCGCCGATGCACTGAAATAATCCGAATGCTCGATTGGTGCTCTGCCGGAGGGTCCACCCTCCGGCAGCGTCGTTAGCTTCCAATGAGCC
>JAFKKQ010000392.1:1272-5870 GCA_017304505.1 Hyphomicrobiales bacterium
ATGAGCCCGGCGAACCATTTCACCACGGTGGATGTCACATCGCCGAGCGTGAGCAGGACCGCGGCCCACACCAAAGCGGACGTGAAATTGGCGATCTGGAAGCGCCAGTACGGCATGGCGAACACGCCCGCGACGAGCGGCACCGCGGCGCGCAGCGGCCCCGAGAACCGGCCGATGAAGATCGCCGCCACACCCCATTTCTTGATGAAAGCCTCGCCCGCCGGAATGATCGTGGGATGCTGCGACAGCGGCCACATGTGGTAGACGCGGTTCTCCAGTTTGTAGCCGACCCAATAGGACAGCCAGTCGCCCAGCGCCGCCCCCAACGCGCCTGCGATCCAGATCGGCCAGAAATTGAGCCCGCTGGCGCTGATCAGCGCACCGATGCCCACCAGCGCCGCCCAGGCCGGGATCAATAGCGAGATAAAAGCCAATGATTCGGCAAAGCACAGCGCAAAGACGATGGGCGCAGCCCACGATTCATGCAGCCGAACATATTCGATGGTCGGCTGGATATAATGTTCGAGGTCCATCAGGACTTTCTAACGGCGGGTTCCCTGGGCTGAGGGGCAATAAGCAAAATCAATGCGGCACCCTTATCGCGGCTGCCGCAGATTGGCCAGCATCCCAAGCCATTTGTGTTTCAGCCGCCTGTGTTTCAATTCATTGCCATCCCAAGCCATCGGTCCTTCACGCTGGATGAAGCCCGCGGCCTTGCCGTGGCATATTGGTGCCGGAGCGATTCGGCCTCCCTGTCCACCCAACGACGCGCCCGACCGGCGCGCATAATCCGACACGATGTAACCGACAAGAATATGGCCAAGACTGTCAGCAAATCCTCGAAGAACCAGAAGAAAACCGCAGCCGTCGGCGATCTGTTCGCCGCGGTGGACAAGCCGCGGCGCCCCACGGGGCGCTCCCCGCGAGCGTCGGCCGCAACCGCTGGCGAGAGCGGCTACACCGCCAAGCATATCGAGGTGCTGGAAGGGCTGGAGCCGGTGCGGCGACGCCCGGGCATGTACATCGGCGGCACCGACGAGAAGGCGCTCCACCACCTGTTCGCCGAAGTGATCGACAACGCCATGGATGAGGCACTGGCCGGTCATGCCTCCTTCATCGAGGTGGAGTTGGACGCCGAGGGCTTCATCAGCGTCACCGACAACGGCCGCGGCATCCCGATTGATCCGCATCCGAAGTTCAAGAACAAGTCGGCGCTGGAAGTCATCATGTGCACGTTGCACGCCGGCGGCAAGTTCGACTCCGAAGTCTATGAGACGTCCGGCGGACTGCACGGCGTCGGCGTATCGGTCGCAAACGCCCTGTCCGACCGTCTGGAGGTCGAGGTCGCTCGCGGCCAGAAGCTCTACAAGATGGCGTTCGAGCGCGGCAAACCGAAAGGCAAGCTGCAGGACGCCGGCAAAGCGCCCAACCGTCGCGGCACCAAGGTGCGCTTCCATCCCGATCCCGAAATTTTCGGAGCCAAGGCGAGGTTCCAACCCGAGCGCGTGTTCAAGATGACACGCTCGAAGGCGTATCTGTTTGGCGGCGTCGAAATCCGCTGGTCCTGCGCCAAAGAGCTGGTCGAAGGCACCGAGATTCCCGCCGAGGCGCGCTTCCACTTCGAGGAAGGGCTGAAGGATTATCTCGCCGATGCGCTATCGGGCGCAACGCTGGTCCATCCCGATATCTTCACCGGCAGCGTCGGCAAGACCGGCAAGCACGGCGGCGCGCAATGGGCGGTGGCCTGGACTGCGGACGCCGACGGCTTCCTGATGTCGTATTGTAACACCATTCCAACGCCGGACGGTGGCACCCATGAATCCGGCATGCGCACTGCGTTGCTGCGCGGGCTGAAGGATCACGCCGAGCGCGTCGGCCAGGGCAAGCGCGCCAGCGCCATCTCCAGCGAAGACGTGATGGTGGGCGCAGGCTGCATGCTGTCGGTGTTCATCCGCGAACCGGAATTCCAGGGGCAGACCAAGGACCGCCTCGCCACCGCCGAAGCCCAGCGCGTCGTCGAGCAGGCCATCAAGGACCCGTTCGACCACTGGCTCGCCGGCAACCCGACGCAGGCCAACAAGCTCCTGGACTTTGTCGTCGATCGCGCCGAGGAGCGCATCCGCCGGCGTCAGGAAAAGGACATTTCCCGCAAGACGGCCGCGCGCAAGCTGCGGTTGCCGGGCAAGCTCGCCGACTGCACCAACAATCAGGCGGCCGGCTCCGAAATCTTCATCGTCGAAGGCGACTCCGCCGGCGGCTCGGCCAAGCAGGCGCGCGACCGCGCCTCACAAGCCGTGCTTCCGCTGCGCGGCAAGATCCTCAACGTGCAATCCGCCGGACGCGACAAGCTCGCCCAGAACGCCCAGCTTGCCGATCTGGTGCAGGCGCTCGGCTGCGGCACCGGCGAGCGCTATCGCGACGACGACCTGCGCTATGAGAAGGTCATCGTGATGACCGACGCAGACGTCGACGGCGCACACATCGCCTCGCTGCTGATTACGTTTTTCTATACCCAGATGCCGGACCTGATCGAGCAAGGCCACCTCTACCTTGCGGTGCCGCCGCTCTATCGCCTTACGCACGGCGCCAAGACGTTCTATGCGCGCGACGACAAACACAAAGACGAAATTCTCAAGCGTGAGTTCCACGCCAACGCCCACGTCGACATCGGCCGCTTCAAGGGCCTGGGCGAGATGATGGCGCACCAGCTCAAGGAAACCACGATGGACCCGCGGCGGCGCACGCTGCTCCAGGTCAGGGTCGTCGAGGACGATCGCAAGGCCACGGCCAAGTCCGTTCAACGGCTGATGGGCACCAAGGCCGAGGCACGCTTTGAATTCATTCAGGAGCGCGCAGCGTTCGCCAGCGACGAGATACTGGACGTGTAGCGCTTCAGAACAGACCCCAGCGCGACACCCGATCCTTGTAGCGCCGGTAGCTGTCGCCGAACCGGGCTTCGAGGTAGCGCTCCTCGCGGAGCACGACGCCGTGGTGCAGGATCAGCGCGACCGGCACCACCATCGCCAGCGTCCAGTCCGAGGCAAAGGCGATACCGATGCCGCCGACCACCAGCAGCAGGCCGGCATACATCGGATTGCGCAGGTACTGGAAAACGCCGGCGGTGGCGAGGTGCAGCGAAACCGTGCCGCGGCCACCAACGCCAGCGCGACACCCGACGTGAACAGCACGCCGCCGAGAAAGCCGCGCGTCCACGGACCGAGCACCGTATCGAGCACATAGGCCGGAAGCAGCCAGTCCAGCAGGAAACCCAGCACCACGCCGCCAAGCGCGATCAGGGGCGGCGGCGCAACAACGCCGGGGTGATCGTGGATAAGATGATCGTCTGTATCGTTCATGCCGTATTGTAGCAGATTGCTGGGTGTGGCGGCAGCACGCACGCCGCGCGCCCCGCGCTCAATCCATTGGCAGGCCGGCGTAATTTTCCGCAAGCGACGTCATCGCCGCTTCAGAACCTGTGACGTAGTCGATCTCGGCAATCTGGCGCTTTGTGTCGAAGTCCATCTCACTGCTGTGACGATGCAGCATCTGCGTCATCCACCAGGAGAAGCGCTGCCCCTTCCACACCCGAGACAGACACGTTCCAGAGTAGCCCGTCAGAAAGTCCTCGCGGCCCGACTTGTAATGCGCCTCGAGGGCCCGCGACAGGACGCGCACATCGGCCATCGCGAGGTTCATACCTTTCGCGCCGGTCGGCGGCACGATGTGTGCGGCGTCACCGGCGAGAAACAGCCGGCCATGCTGCATCGGCTCGATAACATGGCTGCGCATCGGCGTAACGCCCTTTTGCAGGATCGTGCCGCGCTTGAGCGGTCGCACGCCGCCAAGCCGCGTTTCCAGTTCATCCCAGATTTGCGCATCCGACCATTTCTCGGCGTCCTCGTCCGGCGCGCATTGCAGATAGAGGCGCGACACCATCGGCGCGCGCATGGAGAACAGCGCGAAACCGCGCTCGTGAAAGCAATAGATCAGTTCCTTATCCGGCGGTGGCGATTCTGAAAGGATGCCGAGCCACCCAAATGGATAGATACGGTCGTAGCCATTAAGCACGCCCGCCGGGATGCTCGGCCGGCAGATGCCGTGGAAGCCGTCGCAGCCACCGATAAAATCGCACTCGATTTCCTGCGCGTGACCCTGATGGCGGAAGCGGATTTTCGGGCTAGCGCCGTCGAAGTCGTGGACGCTCGTACCCTCCGCATCGAAAAAAATCTCGCCGCCGTCGGCAAGCCTGCGTGCAATCAGATCGGTGACGACCTCCTTCTGGTCATAGATATACACGTGCTTGCCGATCAGCCGGTTGAAGTCGATCGGCCTCGCCTCGCCCCCGAAGGCGATGTGGATGCCGTCATGCACCATCGCCTCGCGCTTGAGGCGTTCGCCGACGCCGGTCGCGATCAGCATTTGAGCGACCCAGTGCTCCATCAGGCCGGCGCGCACGCGCGCCTCGCAATAGGCGCGGCTGCGATCCTCGACGATGATGCTTGAAATACCGGCGAGGTGGAGAAGATGCGACAGCATCAGCCCAGCCGGCCCCGCCCGCACAATTCCGACCTGCGCACGCATCATTCCTCCACGGCCGT
>JAFKKQ010000393.1 GCA_017304505.1 Hyphomicrobiales bacterium
TTGCGGCACGGCTGAAGCTCGATTCGGACGGCCTCTCCATCGACCGGCTGTCGATTGAGGACTTGGGCGACATGAGCTTCGTGGCGACCGGCCGCATCCAGACGCTGTCGTCGCCCGGAGGCAACATCACGCTTTACCTCGATGCACGCGATCTCAATGGCGTTGCCACGCTTGCGGGCCTGGCCATGCCGGCTCTGGCCGATCCGCTGCGCCGGCTTGCCGACCGGCAGAAGACCGCCGTGCTGCGCGCCAACATCAGCCTGGGGCAGGCCGGTGCCGGTCGTGTCGAAGGCAAAATCGGTGTCAATGGAACGCTTGGTGCGATCCGGCTCGATGCTTCGGCCAGCGCAACAGGCAAGCGCGAGGTGTTCATGCTTGCGGGTCCAGGCATCATCGCGGGGACCGATGCGCATTTCAAAGGCCAGTTTGATGCCGACGAGGCGGCTCCGTTGCTGGCCCTGTTCGGACTCGGCGGCATCGAATCGGCAGGCGGTCAATCGGCAGGCGGTCATCCAGCGCGGTTGACCCTGGCGGCCGACGGCCCTCTCGGCCGCGACCTGCACTTCGACGCCAAGCTCGATGCCGGGCCGATCGAAGCCGGCGGCAACGGTGTCCTCAAGCTCGCGTCAGGCCAGCCCGCCTCGCTCGATCTCGAGCAGCTCAAAGGCACAATTGACGGCAGCAAACTCAAGGGGCGCCTGGCGTTCCGTTTCGGCGAAGGAACGCAGATCGACGGGTCGGTCGAGGCCGATACGCTCAATGTGCCGGCTGTCGTCGCGGCTGCCATCGGCATGCCGGCAAAGTCGAACTCGCCGGACGCGGCGGCGGCCGGGAGTGCGGGCGGCTGGTCGACGGAACCGTTTGCGTGGAACGCATCGGGCCTGAGCGGTCGGATCGGCTTCAAAACCCAGCGCGCGGTGTTCGCCTCGGGTCTTGCCGCAGCGCAATTGCAGGGAACGATCCGGTTTAACCGCTCGGAGGTGGTGTTCGAGGACATCGCCGGTCAGCTTGGGAAGGGGCGCCTGGAGGGCCGTCTGGCCTTCGCCAACAGTGACTATGGCGTGTCCGCGCGCCTGCGCTTCGGTTTGACCGATGCGGAACTCCGGCTTTCATGGGCTCGCTGACCGGCTTCGGCACCGTCAAGCTCGATCAGGCCAGGCTCGCAGGACTCAACCCGGATGTGTTCGGTGCGGTGTCGCGCGCGATGGAACTCGGAATCCCAACCGGCGGTAACCGCATCCGCGAGTTCGTGTCGGGCGCGCTCGACAACGCCAGCCTGCCGGTGTCGCGCGCTTCGGCCGCCATCAGTATCAACGCGGGGCAGGCGCGTTTCAGCGATGTCGTCGTCGATGCCGCGGGAGCGGATCTCGACGTGGTCGCCGGCATCGACCTGACGGACGCCACGCTCAACGCGCTGCTCACGCTCAACGGACAAGCATCCTCATCGGGCGCGTCGCGTCCGGCCGTGCTGGTGACGCTCAAGGGACCGTTGCCGAGCCCGCACCGCACCATCGACACCAGCGTGCTGACAAGCTGGTTGACGTTGCGTGCGGCCGACGTGAAGTCCCGGCAGATTGACGCGATGGAGCGGTCTCGTCGCGAGGCCGCGGCACCAGCGCCGCAATCCGCAGTCCCGCCGGCCGACGCCGCGCGTGCGTCCGCCCCGTCGTCGTCAACGACACCGATGTCGATTACGCCGGATGTGCCGAACGAGACATCGGCAAACATCCAGGCCCCGGTATTGCCGCCCCCGGTTACCATTCCGGTGGCACCGAAACCTCACGCCCCGCTGCGAGCCGGCGATGCGGCTCCATCTCGCGCGATTGCGCGGCCGCCTGGACTAATCGGCGCGCAGAACTGACGGTGTCCGGGTCTGGATCCCGATCATGTCATGCACCACCTCGGGAGGTGTCTGGCTGCGGTAATGACCGAGCACAAACAGCCGGATGGCGGACGAAAGATTGCCGTGCCGACGATCGGTGTCGATGGAAGACACCAGATCGGACAGGGTGACGTCACGATCGTCGGCGATTTCCTTCAAGCCTTTCCAGAACGCGTCTTCAAGACTGACGCTTGTTTTGTGGCCAGCGATGACGATAGAGCGTTTGACAACCGGCGACTTCATCAGCAGTCTCCTGGTTCGATGCGATGCTGATCGAGCGTATGACGGGCCTTGTCCCGGTCCGCCGCTGCATGGACGCGCTCCGATTTGGAGACGCCATGAGCGAGCCGCCGCTCGGCGGCGTTGCCTTCGGCCTTGCTGCGGGCGGCCCGCTTGCGGGCGATCCGCAGATTGACGATCTCAGCCATGCAAGATCCTCGTGGTAGCCGAATGCATATCGGTGAGCCTCAAAGTTCCGACGCGAAACCAATCTGCGCCAATTGCGCCGATACGGTGGCGAGCGTCACGGATCATGTTGATGATGAGCAATATTCGAGGTGGGAACCGCCAGATGAGTAAAATAGAACCGCACAGAAATGGGCAGGAATTTTTGCAGCGTTGAGCCAAACGGTGAACGCAAATCGGAGCGGTTGGATCGTTATTGTTTCAAATAGCCAAGATTGGTGCCGGTGATTTCCATTCAAGGCTGCGATTTCACGGCTGCGATTGCGATACGAGGGGCATGCCTCGCGAATGCTGCCCGAGCTTTAGCCTGGCCGAGTCATGCGCTCCGGCTTTACCAGCCGGTCGAATTCAGCAGCCGTCAGATAGCCGAGCCGCACGGCTTCCTCGCGCAAGGTTGTGCCGTTGGCGTGGGCGGTCTTGGCGATCTTTGCCGCATTCTCGTAGCCGATCGTCGGCGCGAGCGCGGTCACCAGCATCAGCGAGCGCTGCATCAGTTCGCGGATGCGAACGCGATCTGCGCGAATGCCGATGACACAATTGTCGGTAAACGATCGTGAGGCGTCCGCCAGCAACCGGATGGATTGCAGCATGTTGTAGGCCAGCACCGGCTTGTACACATTCAGCTCGAAGTGGCCTTGGCTTGCGCCGGCGGTGATGGTCGTGTGGTTGCCGAATACCTGACAACACACCATCGTCAGCGCTTCGGCTTGAGTCGGGTTGACCTTGCCGGGCATGATCGAGGAGCCCGGTTCGTTTTCGGGAAGAATCAATTCGCCGAGGCCCGAGCGCGGTCCCGAACCGAGAAAGCGGATATCGTTGGCGATCTTGAACAGGTCGGTGGCGAGCGCGTTCAGTGCGCCGTGAGCGAACGCATAGGCGCCATGCGAAGCCAGCGCCTCGAACTTGTTCCGCGCGCTGACGAACGGCAGCCGCGTTATTGCCGCCGCCTTTTTCGCAAACAATCCGGCGAAGCGCGGATGCGCGTTCAGGCCGGTGCCGACCGCGGTGCCGCCTTGCGCCAGCGGATAGAGTTCGCGCAGTGCGAGCCGATTGCGGGCGATGCCGCTTTCGATCTGAGAGGCGTAGCCGGAAAATTCCTGTCCGAGCGTGAGCGGAGTTGCGTCCTGGGTGTGGGTCCGGCCGATCTTGACGATGTCGGCGAATTCTTTGCTCTTGGTCTGCAGCGCGCTCTGCAGATGCGCCAGCGCCGGGTCGAGCAGGTGCGCGATCTGTTCGGCGGCAGCGATGTGCATGGCGGTCGGAAAGCCGTCGTTCGACGACTGACTCATGTTGACGTGATCGTTGGGATGCACCGGCGCCTTTGCGCCGAGCTTGCCGCCCAGCATTTCATTGGCGCGATTGGCGATCACCTCGTTGACGTTCATGTTGGTCTGGGTGCCGGAGCCGGTCTGCCAGACCACTAGGGGGAAATGATCGTCGAGCTTGCCGTCGATCACCTCTTGCGCCGCACGGACGATGGCGATGCTGCGCCGTGCGTCGAGCAGCTTGAGCCCGCGATTCACTTCGGCTGCGGCGCGCTTGACGATGCCAAGCGCGCGGATCAGCGGGCGCGGCATGTGTTCCGTGCCGATGCGGAAGTTCTCGACCGAACGCTGGGTTTGCGCACCCCAGTAGCGATCGGCCGGCACCGCGATCGGACCGAAGGTGTCGGTCTCGATCCTGGTGACGGCGGTTTGCTGCCTGTTGCGGCGCCCGTTCGCCGGTTGCTTCGTTTTTTTTCTGGCCATCACTTCTTGCGGAACCGGTCGAGCCGCACAACCTCGGCTCCGGTCTTTTCACCGCCAGGCTTGTCGTTGGGCTCGGTTTGCG
>JAFKKQ010000394.1:0-4145 GCA_017304505.1 Hyphomicrobiales bacterium
GTCCTCGAGCGCGTCCATGCGCTCGCCGACGCCGATCAGCTTGATCGGCTTGCCGGTGACCGCGCGCATGGAAAGCGCGGCGCCGCCGCGGCCGTCGCCATCGACACGGGTCAGCACAAGGCCGGTAATGCTGACGCGCTCATCGAACGAGCGCGCGAGGTTCACCGCGTCCTGGCCGGTGAGGCTGTCGGCGACCAGCAGCACCTCGTGCGGGTTGGCGGCGCGGCGGACTTCTGCCGCCTCGTTCATCATCTCTTCGTCGAGCGTGATGCGGCCGGCGGTGTCGAGCAGCACCACGTCGTAGCCGCCGAGCTTGGCGGCCTGGATGGCGCGGTTCGCGATCTGCACCGGGGACTGGCCCTCGACGATCGGCAGCGTCGGCACGTTGACCTGCTGGCCGAGCACGGCGAGCTGCTCCATCGCCGCCGGGCGGCGGGTGTCGAGCGACGCCATCAGCACTTTCTTGCCGCTGCGTTCGACCAGGCGCTTGGCGATCTTCGCCGTCGTGGTGGTTTTGCCCGAACCTTGCAGACCGACCATCATGATCGGCACCGGGGCGGCTGCGTTGAGGTCGATCGGCTGCGCTTCCGAGCCGAGCGTCGCCACCAGTTCGTCGTGGACGATCTTGACGACCATCTGGCCGGGGGTGACCGACTTGATGACCTCGACGCCGACCGCGCGCTTCTTGACCTGTTCGCCGAAGGCACGCGCCACGTCGAGCGCCACGTCCGCCTCCAGCAGCGCGCGGCGGACCTCGCGCAGCGCCGCATCGACGTCAGCCTCCGACAGCGCGCCGCGCCGCGTCAGGCGGTCGAGGATGCCGGAGAGTCGTTCCGACAGGTTGTCGAACACGCTTTGTCGTCCTTACCTGGGCCACCAACCGGATGGCTTGCCGCAAAACACGTTGACGCCCGAGGGCGCATCGCGCTGTCGGGCGGGAACCTCCGGCCTCTCGGGACCGGTCGGCGATTTAAACTCGGGCTCTGTCGAGAGCGCGCGGAAACTAGGGGCGACGGACCTTGGAGTCAAGCGCGTCGAGGCGCGCCTAGGCTCCCGCGATCGGACCATCCATATGATTCTATTGTATTATTTTAGCGGCACAAAGACCGTGATGACGAACTTGTCGTCGGGCGTGGTCACGGGGTCGGTTTCGTACTCCTCGATGAAGGAGTCCCCGGCCTCAAGCCGCTTCTCGTCGAGGTAATCGGTGATGGCCTCGTAAGTGCCGTCCATCGAATCGTAGGAGCCGCGATGGGTGAACTTCAGCGCCTGGCCGCCGGGGGACTGGCCGACCTCGATGTCGCCCTTGGGGAGGTCTTTTGGCGCTTGCGCGATCGGCACCGCAGCCTGGAAGTGGAAACCGGTATCGTCGGCTTGGGTGTAGATCGTCATCGGCGGGCCGGCCTTGGCGATGCCCTGCTTGTCGAGCAGCGCATAGACCGACTTGAAGGCGTCCTGCAGGTTCTCCAGCGCCTTGTCCCAGGTGCTGTTGCCCTTCAGGAAAATAATGGTCTTCGGCGTCAGCGTAACCTGCTCGCCGAATGGATCGGCAGGCTTGGATTCTGCCGACTTGGACTCCGCAGATCCGGCATCGGCGGGTTTGGCTTCGGGGGGCGCGGCTTCGGCCGGTTTGGCCTCGGGCGGCGGGGCAGCCGGGGTTTGCACCTGCTGCTCCGGATCGGCGGCCTGCGCCGCAGCTTGCGCCCATGCGGACGAAGCAAAGCCCAGGACCAGCACGCCGGCGAAGGCAGCCGCCCGCCAAGGGGTCTTCATGAATGTCTCCTCGAACCATCGCGCGTCCGGTCCCGCGCATTCCAGAATCGGCCAACGCTAGCACGCGGACGGGCCGTCCCGATAAACGAAAACCTCTAAAGTCCGCCTCACGTTCTTTTGCGCTGAGCGCGGGTGCGCCTTGAGCCCGTGCCTTGGACAAGCCCTAGCCATTGCTCGCCCGTTTCCCATATAACGACTCCCAATCGCGGCTTTTTTAGTTTATCCGCCCGGCGCAGTCCGGGATTTTCAAAATCGATCCCAAGCATCGATCCCAAGCATCGATCGCAAGAATCGGTCCGGGGTCGAGCCGAAAAGAGTGCGTTCATGGCTGCGCTCGCCAACCGCCCCTTCGTCAAGATGAACGGTCTCGGCAACGAGATCGTGGTGGTGGATATGCGCCGGACGCCGGAGCCGATCAGCGCGGCGGAAGCCCGCGCCGCCGCGCAGCCGGCGGGCGCGCCCTACGATCAACTGATGGTTCTCTATCCTCCGCGTGCCGCCGGAACCGATTCGCACGTGCGCATCTACAACAATGATGGCTCCGAAGCGGGTGCGTGTGGCAACGGCATGCGCTGCGTCGCCTCGCTGATAACGAAGGAGAGCGGGCGGGACCGCCTGACCTTCGAGGTTGACGGCCGCGTGCTCGACACCTGGAAGAATGCCGACGGTCTGTTCACCGTCGACATGGGCGTGCCACGCTTTGCGTGGAACGAAATCCCGCTCGCCGAGGAATTCCGCGATACCCGCGCCATCGAATTGCAGATCGGGCCGATCGACAACCCGATCCTG
Source organism: Hyphomicrobiales bacterium (assembly GCA_017304505.1). GTDB lineage: Bacteria > Pseudomonadota > Alphaproteobacteria > Rhizobiales > Xanthobacteraceae > Z2-YC6860. Next base: position 2,563 of record JAFKKQ010000394.1, read on the forward strand.
CATTCGCCGTCGGTGGTCAGCATGGGCAATCCGCATGCGATCTTCTGGGTCGACGACGTCAACGCCTACGATCTCGCCAGGGTTGGCCCGCTGCTCGAACACCATCCGATGTTCCCGGAGCGGGCCAATATCACCCTTTGCGCCGTGCAGTCGCGCGAGCACATCGTCATTCGCACGTGGGAGCGCGGCGCGGGGCTGACCAAGGCTTGCGGGTCGGCGGCGTGCGCGTCCGCGGTCGCGGCCGCGCGGCTGAAGCGCACGGAGCGAAAGGTGCGCGTGACATTGCCGGTTCGCCAGAGGCCAAGGCCGGCGAACGATGAGTGTCGATGTCGTCACCTTTGGCTGCCGTCTTAACGCTGCGGAATCCGAAGTGATCCGCCGTGAGGCGGCCGCGGCCGGTGTTCGCGAAACCGTCGTGGTCAATACCTGCGCGGTGACGGGCGAGGCGGTCAGACAGGCGCGCCAGACCGTGCGCAAGTTGCGACGCGAGCGGCCGGACGCGCGCCTCGTCGTCACCGGCTGCGCGGCGCAGAGCGATCCGGAGGTTTTTGCCGCCATGCCCGAGGTCGACCGGGTGCTCGGCAACGAGGAAAAGCTGTCGCGTGCGGCATGGTCCGCACTCGACGCTGCGCCCAGGGTATCGGTCGACGACATCATGACGGTGCGACACGCCGCGCTGCATCGGATCGACGGCATCGAGGGGCACACCCGCGCCTTCCTTCAAGTGCAGAACGGCTGCGATCATCGCTGCACCTTTTGCGTCATCCCCTTCGGTCGCGGCAATTCGCGTTCGGTGCCGATCGACGACGTGGTGGCGCAGGCGCGGCGGCTGGTCGACGCCGGGCGACGCGAGATCGTGCTGACCGGCGTCGACATCACGAGCTACGCGCCGGATTCTGAAAGACCAGGTTTGGGCTTGTTGGTGAAGCGGTTGCTGCGCGACGTTCCCGAAGTGGAGCGGCTGCGGCTGTCGTCCATCGACTCGGTGGAAGCAGACGACGATCTGCTCGATGCGGTTGCGAACGAGCCGCGGCTGATGCCGCATCTGCATCTGTCGCTGCAGCATGGCGACGATCTGATTCTGAAGCGCATGAAGCGCCGCCACAGTCGCGCGGACGCCATCGCGTTCTGCGAGCGAGTGCGACGGCTGCGTCCGGATATGGTGTTCGGTGCCGACATCATCGCCGGTTTTCCGACCGAAACGGAGGCGATGTTCGCGCGCTCGCTCGACCTGGTCGATGCATGCGGGCTGACTCATGTCCACGTCTTTCCGTTCTCGCCGCGTCCCGGCACGCCGGCGGCGCGGATGCCGCAGGTCGCACATGAGGCCATCAAGGATCGCGCCCGCCGCCTGCGCGGGAAGGGCGAGGCCGCGCTGCGGCGTCACCTCGATGGCGAAATCGGCGCACGCCGGCGGGTACTGACCGAGGCCGGCGGCTTGGCGCGAACCCCGCAGTTCACGCCGGTTCGGCTTGGTACGCCGGCCGCACCGGGGACGATCCTCGACGTGTCCATCGTCTCACATGACGGGAGACGGCTGCTGGCGGCGTGATAGAATGACTGTGTGGGCGAGAGAGAACAAG
>JAFKKQ010000394.1:4176-7296 GCA_017304505.1 Hyphomicrobiales bacterium
GGATGAGCGCGATGTCCGAGTCCAGCCTGTCCAAGTCTAACGTGATTTCCAATCTGGCCGAACTCGAAGCCCTGTTTCCGGAGGAGGTCTATCCGCCAGCGCGCTTCAAGGAGACGGACCGCATCACCAGCACCTATCGGGCGCTGATCGAAGCGTCGCCGTTCTGCGTCATCGCCACCAGCGGCCCAGCCGGGCTTGACAGCTCACCGCGCGGCGACCCCAAAGGTTTCGTACGCGTGGTCGATGAAAAGACGATGATCGTGCCGGAACGCCGCGGCAACAACCGCATCGACAGCCTGCGCAATCTCGTCACCGATCCGCGCATCGCGGTTCTGTTCCTCATTCCCGGCGTCAACGAGACGGTGCGGGTGATGGGCCGCGTCACCATTTCGGCCGATCCCGATCTGTGCACGAGCTTCGCCATGCAGGGCAAGCCGCCGCGCTGCGTCATGGTCATTGCGGTGGAGCAGGTGTTCTACCAGTGCGCCAAGGCGCTGGTGCGCTCGAAGCTTTGGGATCCTTCGATCCAGGTCGAGCGCTCGACACTGCCCACGCCGGGAAAGATTCTCGCCGAACTCACCAGCGGCAAGCTCGGCGGTGCGGAGCACGATCGCCTCGCGCCGGAACGCATGAAGGCGACGATTTACTAGTGCATATTTGTACGGCGCTGAAGCAGCCTCCGTTCGTTCCCGCGAAAGCGGGAACCTAGTCTTAGCCAGGAATACTGGGTCCCCGCTTTCGCGGGGGGACGAACGGCGATTCAATCTCAAACAAATCTGCTTTAGCTGTTCCGTGTCGCGGGATGCTCGGCGCGAGGTCCTGAAAGGCCGAGCGGCGCAGGAAGCGCGCGATCCTCGTCCTCGTTCCAGCCGCACGCCTTCAATCGCTCGACCATGTGCCGCGGCACCGGCGCCACGGCCTTGATCGGCGGCCTGTTCTTGTAGAGCGGCACCACGATCTCGCGGGCGTGCAGATGCAGGCGCGGGCCGTCGCGGCGCGGCGGGCTTTCTTTTCGTGCGCGGCGAAGTGCGGCCTCTTTGCCGTAAATGTCGTCGCCGAGGATGGGAAACCCCATCGTGGCGCAATGGACGCGCAACTGGTGTGTCCGGCCGGTCAGCGGTTTCAGCGCGAGCCACGTCAGTCCGTCGGTGCGCCCCATCGCCGTCCATGTGGTCGATGACGGCAGCCCTTCGGGATCGTGCTTCATCCACCAGCCGATCTTGTCATCGAGGCGGCCGAGCGGCAGGTCGATCCGACCCTCGGCTGCGTCCGGTCCGCCCTCGACGACAGCCCAGTAGGTCTTGTCCACCTTGCCGTGGCGGAACAGCAGACTCAGATCGGCCAGCGCCTTGCGATGGCGCCCAAGCACCAGGCAGCCGGAGGTTTCCTTGTCGAGGCGATGCGCCAGCGCCGGCAAGCGTGGCAGGCCGAACCGCAGCGCATCGAACGAATCCTCGAGGCTCTGGCCGCCTTTCGGTCCCCGGTGCACCGCCACCCCCGCCGGCTTGTCGATAATCAGCATCAGCCCGTCGCGATAAAGCAGGCGGCTTCCCATCTCTTCCGGTGTCATGAAGGAACGGGTATCACGTCGGCCGGTATGAATGACAGCACCAAGGACAATGAAGGCGCTCCGGCCAAGGTGAGCTGGTGGCGCCGGCTCACCGGCGGGCTCAAGCGCACATCGTCGGCGCTCGGAACCGCCATCTCCGACCTGGTCACCAAGGGTCCGCTCGATTCGGCCAAACTCGATGAAATCGAGGATGCGCTGATCCGCGCCGATCTCGGCGTCACGCTGGCGCAGCGCGTCACCAAGGCCATCAGCCAGGGCCGTTACAGCCAGTCGATCACGGCCGACGAGCTGAAGGCCGTGGTGGCTACGGAAGTGACGAAAATCCTGGAGCCGGTGGCGAAGCCGCTGACGATTGGTGCGGCGCGGCCGTTCGTCATCCTGGTGGTGGGCGTCAACGGCTCAGGCAAGACCACGACCATCGGCAAGCTTGCGTCGACATTTGTCGCCGAGGGCCGCAAGGTGGTGCTTGCCGCGGGCGACACGTTCCGCGCCGCTGCCATCGACCAGTTGAAGATCTGGGGTGCGCGCGCCGGCTCGCGCGTGGTGGCGAGCAAGCCGGGCGCCGATTCCGCCGGCCTTGCCTTCGACGCCTTGAACGCCGCCCGCGCCGACGGCGCCGATGTGCTGATCGTCGATACCGCCGGCCGGCTGCAGAATCGCACCGAGCTGATGGGCGAACTGGAGAAGATGGTGCGGGTGATAAAGAAACTCGATGCTTCCGCGCCGCATGCCGTTCTTCTTGTTCTCGACGCTACCGTCGGACAGAACGCGCTGTCGCAAGTCGAGGCGTTCGGCAAGTCGGCGGGCGTCACCGGCTTGGTGATGACCAAGCTCGACGGCACCGCGCGCGGCGGCATCCTCGTCGCCATCGCGGAAAAATTTGCGCTGCCCACGCACTTTATCGGTGTCGGCGAGGGAGTCGACGATCTCGCGCCGTTCGCGGCGGTGGACTTCGGCAAAGCGATTGCGGGAATCGAATAGCAGGCCCGGCAACCGGGCAGAGCATCAGAGGCAAGCGATGAATGAACGGCCGCCACTCCACCCGCTGCTCAAGTTTGGACTCGATCTCGGCCCGCTGCTCTTGTTCTTCTTCGCCAACTCCAAACCGGCGCTGTTCGAGCCGTGGATTGCGCCGTTGATACCGGAGGCGGTGGCGACCGGCGCGCGCGCCGGGATCTTTGTCGCGACCGCCGTGTTCATGGTCGCGATTATCGTGGCTCTGATCATCTCTTACGCCTTGACGCGGCGGCTGCCGGTCATGGCGGTGGTTTCGGCGATCGTCGTCCTGGTGTTCGGCGGTGCGACGCTCGTACTTCACGACGAAACCTTCATCAAGCTGAAGCCGACGATCATCTACCTCTTGTTTGCAGGCACATTGTTCGGCGGCCTGATGTTCGGCAAAACGCTGCTGGCGGTCGCATTCGATCAGATGTTCAGTCTGACGGCGGAGGGCTGGCGCCGCCTCACTGTTCGCTGGGGGCTGTTCTTTCTGGCGCTGGCCGTGCTCAACGAGATCGTCTGGCGTACGCAATCGACCGACACCTGGGTCA
>JAFKKQ010000395.1 GCA_017304505.1 Hyphomicrobiales bacterium
GGTGTCCAGGGCGTCGATTTCAGCGCCGTGAGCAGTTCCCGCGCCTGTCGAGGGTTGATCACGACCCGAGGGTCGACCTGTTCGACTCGCTTCGGTCGCTTCCAGCTCAGGTGCGACACCGGGTCCACGCGAGCATCAAGCGCCCGACGGCATAGGCGAGCAGGTTGTGCACCACCACCCGTTTGCGGTTGATCACCGTAGCCGCCGGCGTCGTGCCGTCGAGGTTCTTCGTCAGGCCGTCGAGCAGCTCACGCGCGGCTCTGGTCGCCGCGAGGTCCCCGACGACCTGGACGCCTTCGTCAGCCACGCCACGGCGCCCAAATCGACCCCTCAGGCGCGTGGCCCGACACTGGCTGTCGCAGGCTAGCCCCATCCGGCGACCCGCATTTTATGCGCCGTGTCCGCGCGGTCGTCAAAGCAAGAACCCCCGGGCTGTTGATCGGCCCACCTTTCGATTCATCTCGTCCGGAGAGCACCATGTCCGCGTCCTCCTACGACGCCGCTCTGGCGCGCGTGCTCGCGCACGAGGGCGGCTACACCAACCATCCGTCCGATCCCGGCGGCCCGACGAATTTCGGCATCACGATTGCCGATTTCCGCCGCTACGTGAAGCCGGACGGGAGCGCGGCCGACGTGAAGGCCATGCGGCTCGATCAAGCCAAGGCGATCTATCGCGCGGCCTATTGGGAGGCGCTGCGCTGCGACCATTTGCCGACGGGTCTTGATTATGCCGTCTTCGATTACGGGGTGAACAGCGGCATTGGCCGCGCGGCGAGGGTGCTGCAGCGGCTGCTGGGCTTGCCCGATGACGGCCGCATGACAGACGTGGTCCTCGCGGCGGCGCGCGCACGCGATCCGGCCGAGATGATCGCGCGGCTCTGCGACGAGCGGCTCGCCTTTCTCAAGGCGCTGAAAACCTGGCCGGTGTTCGGTGCGGGCTGGAGCCGGCGCGTCGCCGAGGTGAGGGCGGTCGCGCTCGACATGGCCGCGCTCGACATGGCCGCGCGCGCTGTCGCGACCTCGACGCAGCCTGAAGCCGCCGATTCCGCGCCCGGGAATCCGCAGTCGCGATCCGCGCAAGGATCGGCACGGGTGCGGGGCGGCGTCGCCGGGCTGATCGCCGTCTTTGGGGCCGCGATCGCGTCGTGGGTCCACCAGCCCGGTGCGCGGCTTGCGATGGCGGTTGCCGGTGTCGCCGTCGTGCTGGGTCTGGCGGGCTGGCTCGTATGGCGGCGGCAACGGCGGCGGAACGACTGATTTCACATCGAGGAGAATCCGACATGAGCACTTTTCTTTTGACGATGGCGGCCGTGGCTGCGGGCTATGCGTTAGCCGTGGCCACCTGGCCGTCGCTTCGGATGGCGCTGGTCGGCATCGAAAACGAGATTGACGATCTTCGTGCCAAGGTCCGCGCGCTCGAAACCAGGCTGCGGGGCTGAGATGGCTATGGACTTCGCCAAGGATCTGGACTGGGCCGACCTCGCCGAAAAGATCGTCGGGCTGGGCGCGCCCGTGATCGGCGGCGCCTTGGGCGGGCCGCTCGGCGCGGCGGCGGGCAAAATCCTCGCCGATGCGCTCGGTGCTGCGGAGGCTACGCCGGCCGCCGTGAACAACGTGCTCGCCGCGCCGGCGGCCGATCCCGTGGCGGCCGCCACGGCGGCACGACAGGCCGAAAGCGAGTGGCTTGCGGTGCTGGCCGCTCTCGGCAAGGCGCAAGTGGCCGAAGTGGGGGCCACGCAACGGGCCGAGATCGCCAGCGGCGACCCGCTGCAGCGCTGGTGGCGTCCGCTCTATGCGCTGGAACTTTCGCTGGTGGAGTGCCCGGCCTTCGCGCTGACCATGCTGCACGCCTTGTGGGTCGGTCACGAGACCGGCATCAATGGATTCGTCAACCTGTCCGCCTTGCTGATGACCTATTTCGGTGCCCGGTTTGGCGTGCTGGGCGTCTACGTCACCGGCCGCACCCGCGAAAAGTGCGGCAAGGGCGGATCGCCGGCCTCCCTGACCGGCAGCGGGCTCCGGGCCGCCGTCAAGAAGACGTGATGGATCGTTCATCCGGCATTCACGGGCCGATTTCTAAGACGGCGGCCATGATCGGGTGCATGATGCGGGGCATGACGCGAACGCTTGCCATAGCCGCAGCCGCGGCGCTGGCCGCGCTGTCGGCAGCGTCGGCCGACGCCGGCGGAGCCCGGGCCTGCCTCAACAAGGCCGAACAAAGGGCGGCGATTTCCCACGGCCAAGCGGTTACGCTGTCGACGGCGATTCGCTCGGCCCGCGGCTCGGTGCGCGGACGTGGCGCCCGGGAGGTCGTCAGGGCCCGCCTTTGTCGCGAGCCGAATGGGCTCGTCTACCTGCTGACTCTGCTCGCGCGCGATGGCAAGGTCACGCACGCGGTCGTCGATGCCGGCAGCGGCAAGGTCGTCGACGCGCGCTGACCGGGAGGACTTTCCTTGCGTCTCCTCGTGATCGAGGACGATCCCGACCTCAATCGTCAACTCGCCACCGCGTTGACCGACGCGGGTTATGTGGTCGACCGCGCCTTCGATGGCGAGGAGGGGCATTATCTCGGCGAAACCGAGCCCTACGATGCCGTCATCCTCGACATCGGCTTGCCGAAGATGGATGGCATCTCGGTGCTCGAGTCATGGCGCCGCGCCGGCCGCGCCATGCCGGTGCTGATGCTGACGGCGCGCGACCGCTGGAGCGACAAGGTGCAGGGCTTCGATGCCGGCGCTGACGATTATGTCGCCAAGCCCTTCCACCTGGAGGAGGTGCTGGCGCGCATCCGGGCCCTGCTGCGCCGCTCTGCCGGCCACGCCAAGAGCGAGCTCAATTGCGGCCCGGTCCGGCTCGACACCCGCACCGGGCGCGTCGCCGTCGATGGCAACCCGGTCAAGCTCACCAGCCACGAATATCGCCTCTTGTCGTATCTGATGCACCACGCCGGCCGCGTGGTGTCGCGCACCGAGCTGGTCGAACACCTGTACGACCAGGACTTCGACCGCGACAGCAACACCATCGAAGTGTTTGTCGGCCGCATTCGCAAGAAGCTCGGGGTCGACATCATCCAAACGGTTCGCGGCCTGGGCTATCTCCTG
>JAFKKQ010000396.1 GCA_017304505.1 Hyphomicrobiales bacterium
GGCGGCTCGGCCGCGCCGGCGGCACCCGTCCCGGCGGGGACTTCGGTGGCCTCCAGGTCGATCACCGTCGGCGGCCGGGGCCGACGCCCGCCGGCGGCGTTTGGCGTCTGGGTCTCTGACGGAGGGCGTTTTCCAGTGGCCATGCGATCATTCTAGACGATTCGAACGCGGCTTTGGCGTGGCGTCCCCGCGCACGGCATCGGCCCCAACCAAAGCCAGCAGGCTCGGCTCGTCCGGGTGAGACGCCACCTCAACGCGGCCGGCGCCCGCGCGTTGCAACGGTTCGGCTGTCCGCTCCGATAAACAATAATGCGCCGGCGCCAGTGACGGGGCGATGATGTCCCGCCCGCAGGCGAGATAGCTCTCCGCGCTGCGGCGGGAGAAATGCAGCACGCCATCGACCGCGCCCGCCGCCAGCGCCGTGCGCACAACGGATGGAAAGCCCGTTGCCGGCATCGCGCGGTAGACCACCACGGTGCGCACGGCCAGGCCGTGCTTCGACAGCACGCCCGCGATATCGGCCGCGCGATTCTCGCCGGCGAGATAGAGCAGCGGCGTCCGCACACCGGAAAAGCGCGCCGACGCCAGTCGGACCAGATCTCGGGCGTCGCCATCGGCTGACGTGACGTCGGCAAAGCCTGCTTCGCGCGCTGCGTCGGCGCTGCCGCCACCGACCGCCAACACCGGCAATGTCGCAAGCTCATCCCGGCGCGGATGGACCGCGATGGCGCGCGCACCATTGGCGCTGGTCAGCAGGATCGCGCTCCACGGCGGCGCCCCCAGATCGGCGCCGACGATGGGCTCGATCCGCAGCATCGGCGCCAGCATCACATCATGGCCTCGCGCGCGCAGCGTCGCCGCGGTGCGGGCGTTATCGGGTTCGGGGCGGGTAACCAGGAGCCGCATGGTCAAAGCTCCGCGAAAAAGTCCGGGCCGGCGCGCCCTTTCAACTCGGCTCCGGCATCGGCGCCCAGCGCTTCCGCGTCCGCCGCTTTGCCCTCGCGCACAGTCTCGAATGCCTCACTCCCATCGGGCTTCACGATCATGCCGCGGAAGCGCAGCTTGCCCTTGGCGATCGTCGCATGACCGCCGATCGGCGTGCGGCACGAGCCGTCGAGCACCGCGAGGAAAGCGCGTTCGGCCGCCAGCGCCGTGGCCGTGGCAACGTGATTGATCGGCGCCAGCAGATCGCGCGTGCGATTGTCGTCGGCGCGAAGCTCGATGCCGATGGCGCCCTGGCCAACCGCCGGCAAGAACTCCTCAGTGTCGAGGATAGCGGTCGCGGTGTCCGCCAAGCCGAGACGCTTCAATCCCGCCAGCGCCAGCAAGGTTGCGTCGGCCACGCCTTCGTCGAGCCGGCGCAGCCGCGTCTCGACGTTGCCCCGCAACGGCACCACCACCAGGTCGGGGCGAAGCCGCAGCAGCATCGCCTGCCGGCGCAGCGATGCGGTGCCGACCGTTGCGCCGCGCGGCAGGGCGGCGATGGAGGAAGCCTTGCGGCTGATGAAGGCGTCGCGCGGGTCCTCCCGGCGCAGGAACGTTGAAAGCACCAGCCCGGGCGGCAGCACCGTCGGCATGTCCTTGGAGGAATGCACCGCGAGGTCGATGGCACCCCCGATCAGCGCCTCCTCAAGCTCCTTGGTGAACAGGCCCTTGCCGCCGGCCTCGGCCAATGGCCGATCCTGGATGCGATCGCCGCTGGTGCGGATCACCTCGATTGCGATCCGTTCCGGGTCAAAGCCATGCGCCTTGGCGAGCCCCTCGCGCACCATGCGCGCCTGGGCCAGCGCCAGGGGGCTGCCGCGGGTGCCGAGCCGCAGGATGATGCCGGAGGATTGCGCCACGGGACCTCACAGTGATAGCCGTTATGTCTATGATTGTACTCGGAATCGAGACCACATGCGACGAAACCGCCGCCGCCGTGGTTGAACGCGGCGGCGACGGCCCCGGCACGATTCTGTCCAATGTGGTGCTGTCGCAGATCGGCGACCATGCACCGTTCGGCGGCGTGGTTCCGGAGATCGCCGCGCGCGCCCATGTCGAGGCGCTGGACCGCATCGTTGCGGCCGCAATCGCGGAATCGGGCCGCTCGTTCGCCGAGATCGACGGCGTCGCCGCAGCCGCCGGGCCGGGCCTGATCGGCGGCGTCATCGTCGGGCTGACCACCGCCAAGGCCATTGCGCTCGTCAACGGCAAGCCGCTGATGGCGATCAACCATCTCGAAGCGCACGCGCTGACCGCGCGGCTGACGGCGGGCACGCCGTTTCCCTATTGCCTGTTCCTCGCCTCCGGCGGCCACACCCAGATCGTGGCGGTGCGCGGGGTCGGCGACTACACGCTGCTCGGCACCACCGTGGACGACGCCATCGGCGAAGCTTTCGACAAGACGGCCAAGCTTTTGGGGCTCGGCTATCCCGGCGGACCGCTGGTGGAGCGGGAGGCAATGCGGGGCAACGCGACGCGCTTCGCGCTGCCGCGCCCGATGCACGGGCGCACCGAGCCGGATTTCTCGCTGTCGGGCCTGAAGACCGCGCTGCGGCTGGAGGCCGAGAAGGTGGCCCCGCTTGCCGACGGAGATGTCGCCGACCTGTGCGCCTCGTTCCAGCAGGCGGTGGTCGAGGTGATCCACGACCGGCTGCGCGCCGGCATGAAGGTCTTCCGTGCACGCTACGGCACGCCGACGGCGCTGGTCGCGGCCGGCGGCGTCGCCGCCAACGAGGCGATCCGCAAGGTGCTCAACCGCGTCGCGTTTGAAAGCGGCATCAAGCTCGTGGTGCCGCCGCACGCGCTGTGCACCGACAACGGCGCGATGATCGCCTGGGCCGGCGCCGAGCGGCTGGCGCAGGGCCTCACCGATCCGCTCGACTTCGCGCCGCGCGCGCGCTGGCCGCTGGAAGAGATCGCAAGCGCGGGCGACCGCCCGGGCCTCGCCTTCCAGCCCGGCGCCTGAGGGCACGATGAACCGCATCATGGCTCGGACGGCCTTCAACCATCTTGCGGTGCTCGGCGGCGGCGCCTGGGGAAGCGCGCTCGCCAATGTCGCCGCGCGCGCGGGCCACACGGTGACGCTTTGGGCGCGCGAC
>JAFKKQ010000397.1:0-2088 GCA_017304505.1 Hyphomicrobiales bacterium
CTCGGGGCCGTCCTTCAGCCGGCCGAAGGCCGCCACCACCAGCCGCATCGCGACGATCAGTCCGGCTTACGGCCGCGCGTGCCCGCCCACATCTTTTCGAGATCGTAGAAGGCGCGCACTTCCGGCCGGAAGACGTGAACGATGACGTCGCCGGCGTCGATCAGCACCCAGTCGCCGTTGCGTTTGCCTTCGACGCGGATGCCTTTTACACCGGCTTTTTCCAGACCTTCAACGGCGCTGTCTGCGATCGAGACAACGTGTCGGTTCGACCGTCCACTGGTCACGATCATGGAGTCGGCGATCGAAGTCTTGCCGGCGAGATCGATGGTGATGGTGTCCTCGGCCTTCATATCGTCCAGGCGCGCGAGGATCAGGCGAAGGGTCTCCTGGGCATCGGGGCTTTTGGAGACAAGTCCGGGCACACGACGGGCGCTGGCCCGAGGAGCTGCGGTGGGGGACAGGGGCGTTTCTTCCTCTCGTTGCCGCTCACGCCCCGGAATCGCCGGGGCCGCGAATCTCAAAGACACGACTCTCAAAGACAAGCATCGTTAAGATAGGCACGCCACCAGGGCGGATTCAACTGCACATCGGTGCGTTCGCGCCGAAAACCGTATTGGCCATGTCGGATCAAGGAGTTCCCCGGCGCTTGCGCAGCGCCCGGAGTGCGGTCGACGACAATGGCGACTTGAGGCCGTGGAGATAAATCCAGGCTGGTGGCTTGCGGTCGGCCAGCGTCGTGGCCAGGCGTTCCGGCAAACGGTAGCGCGCGAGCGCCTGCGCGGCCCGGCCGCCCGTGGCGTAGAGGCTCGATCCCATGCGGTCCACCACCGCCATCGGAAGCAGATTCGCAATGCCGCGCCAGTTTTGCCAGCGGTAGAAGCTCCGCAGGTTGTCGGCACCCATGACCCAGACGAAACGCACGCCCGGACACCGGTGCACGAGGAAGGCCAACGTGTCGTAGGTGTAGCGGGTGTTGATGACAGCTTCGAGACCGGTGACGTCGATGCGCGGGTGGTTGGCGAGCCGCCTGGCCGCGGCGATACGACCTTCCAGCGGCTGCAGGCCGCGCGTGTCTTTCAGCGGATTGCCGGGCGTCACCAGCCACCACATCCGGTCGAGCTTGAGCCGTTTCATGGCCAGCAGGCTCGCGCCGAGATGCGCTGCGTGCGGAGGATCGAAGGTGCCGCCGAACAAGCCGATGCGCATGCCGGGTGCGTACGGAGGAAGCACAAGGCGCGGTGTCGGCGCTTGCGCGCGCTGACCCTCCTCCTCTGCGAACGAAGGCGATTCCAGGCAAAGCGAAGAACCGGGTGAAGGGTCCGTTTTACGCAACATCGTTCGCACCCCTCACCCGGCTCGCCCCATTCGTTCGCTCGCCGCCATCTCCCGCAAGGGAAGAGGGTGAGGCCGGCGCCCACTGCGCCTCACGGTCTGATCTGCCCCGAACCGCGCACCCGGTACTTGAAGCTGGTGAGCTGCTCGACGCCCACCGGCCCGCGTGCATGCATCTTGCCGGTGGCGATACCGATCTCGGCCCCGAATCCGAATTCGCCGCCGTCGGCGAACTGCGTCGAGGCGTTGTGCAGCACGATGGCGGAGTCGACCTCGTTCAGGAATTTCTCCGCAGCCTGCTTGTCGGCCGTCACGATCGCGTCGGTGTGATGCGAGCCGTAACGCTCGATATGTGCGATGGCGCTGTCGACGCCATCGACCACGCCGGCGGTGATGACCTTGTCGAGATATTCGGTCGACCAGTCTTCCTCGGTCGCGGGCTTCACGCGCATGTCGGCTTTCTGCACGGCGGCGTCGCCGCGCACCTCGCAGCCGGCCTCGAGCAGCATATCCACCAGCGGCTTCAAATGCGTTGCCGTCGCCGCGCGATCCACCAGCAGCGTCTCGGCCGCGCCGCAAACGCCGGTGCGGCGCATCTTGGCGTTCAGCACGATGCTCTTGGCCATGCCAAGCTCGGCCGCCTTGTCGACGTAGACATGGCAGACGCCTTCGAGATGCGCGAACACCGGCACGCGCGCCTCCTTTTGTACGCGCTCGACCAGGCTCTTGCCGCCGCGCGGCACGATGACGTCGATG
>JAFKKQ010000397.1:2124-5203 GCA_017304505.1 Hyphomicrobiales bacterium
GCCGTCGAGCCCTTGCAGCATCAGCCCGACCGCGGCGCGGTCGCGGGTCGGCACCAGCGAGATTGCCGCCTCCGGCAGGCCGGCCTCGCGCAGACCCTCGACCAGCTTGGCATGAATGGCGCGAGACGACCGATGGCTGTCGGAGCCGCCGCGCAGGATGACGGCATTGCCGGCTTTGAGCGCCAGCGCGCCCGCATCGGCGGTGACGTTCGGCCGGCTCTCGTAGATCACGCCGACGACGCCGAGCGGGACTTTCACGCGCTCGATGGTCATGCCGTTGGGGCGCGTCCAGGATTCGGTGACCAGGCCGACCGGATCGGCAAGCTCGCGCACCACGTCGAGGCCCTCGGCCATCGCCTCGATACGCGCGTCGTTCAGGGCCAACCGGTCGAGGGCGGCGTGAGACAGGTTCGCGGCCTTGCCCGCCGCCACATCTTCCGCGTTGGCCGCGACAATGTCGGCCTTGCCGGCGCGAATGGCGGCAGCCATTGCGGCCAGCGCCCGGTCTTTCTGCGCCGTCGAGGCAAGCGCCAGAACGCGCGCCGCGGCCTTTGCGTCGGCGCCAATGCCGCGCATCGTCGTGGCGATATCGTCCGGTGTTTCGGTGGTTTTCAGCAGCGCGCCCATGACCGCATACTTATGCTCGATCCCGTTATTTCGTGAAGGTCTATCATGTTTGCAGGCCCGGCTCACGCTGCCCGGCCATGACGGCCGTGCAGGGTTGGGTCGGCAGGCGCCGCATCTATAATAGGACTTAAGTCATAATAACGCGATGAGATCGCAGACGAGATCACAAGGGGACACCGAACGCTGGCGCACAGCCGCGTGAAGCGATCTGCTACCGGTCATTATGATTCGCCGGTTTATCCTCATGCTCATGCTGACAACCGCTTCGCTCACGGTCGCCGATGCACGTGATCGACCACGGCCCGACACGTTCGTTGATGCCGCAAGCGTTGCGCCGGGGCTGATCGTCGAGACGCGCTATGCCACCGCGCATAATTTCGTCGGCGTTCCGATCGACGGTTATGAGCGGCCGGTCTGCTATCTCACCAAGCCTGCGGCCGCGGCGTTGGCGCTGGTGGTGAGCGACCTCGAACCCAAAGGGCTGACGCTGAAGGTGTACGACTGCTATCGGCCGACGCGGGCCGTGGCGCATTTCGTGCGTTGGGCGCGCGACCTCGGCGACACGCGGATGAAGGCGGAATTCTATCCGCACGTCGACAAGAGCACGTTGTTCCGTGATGGCTATATCGCCGCGCGTTCGGGCCACTCACGCGGCTCGACCGTCGACCTGACACTGGTGCGGCGTGCCGATGGCGCGACCCTCGAGATGGGAACGCCGTTCGATTTCTTCAGTCCGCGGTCGTGGCCATCCGACAAGCGTGTCGGCGCGGAGGCGCAAGCGAATCGCATGCTGTTGGCGCAAGCGATGCGGCGGCGTGGCTTCGCGCCCTATGATAAGGAATGGTGGCACTTCACCTTGCGCCGCGAGCCTTATCCGCACACCTATTTCGATTTTCCGGTGCGCTGATTATTGGAACCGGCGGCAATTCGTTCCGCGGCGGAAAGCGGGAAACCCGGCCCCACTGGGGCCGGGTTTGTCCGGGCGGCCGTTGGCCGCCTTCAGACTCGATCGTGTCACGTCGTGCATCTCGTCAACGCACGCCAGCCGTTGCGGTTCCGACGAATGAAGGGGAAATAAAAAAAGGGGGGCATGACTGCCCCCCGAAGACTGCTGGGGATTAGCGTCGGTTAAGACGCCTCGCGGATCGCACACATGTCGAACGCGAGCTCTGGGTTGTTGTTCTTCTTCCTGAATCTCACCGCCAATGAAAGCGATTACGCCGGCAACGGCAATGTGTTGCTTTGCCGCGCGTCAGGACGGCGCGTGTGGCAACGCATCGCACATTCGCAGGCTGCAGTTGAAAAAGATCGGGGGGCGCTTGGCCCCCCACAGGCAATCGCGTGATAGGACCACGCGATTGTCGGACCTTCGACCGTTCCGAATTCATTAATCGCGGCGGTCGATTCGGAGGTCGTTGTTACCTCTTGCTGTGATGGTGCGACCGCTTCACGACCTTCTTGGCGTATGGGTTATGCGCCTTGAAGTTCGGATCCTTCTTTGCCAGCAGCGCCGGCACGAAGAACGGAAGCACGATAAAGGCGGAAGCCGGCATTGGCGCGAGTGTCGCTGCACCCAGGAATGCCGCTGCCGTAACCGTCGCTAAAGTTTTCTTCATGGGGTTGCCCCTCCTCAGCCCGTGGAATGTTTGCGCACAAACGTCGCAATCCAACTGAACGTGAGGCGTATCCGCACGGCAACGCGCTGCGTTGCCGCGTGGCAAGTAAACGCGCGGCAACTTATCGCATGCTTGAGACGTGCGGGATCAAGCGCCGCCGAGGACCATATCGTCGCGATGAACCATCTCGGCGCGACCCTCGATGCCGAGGATCAATTTGATATCGCTCGACGACTTGCGCACGATCTTGACCGCATCGGCGGCGTCATAGGCGACAAGGCCGCGGCCGATCTCGGCGCCGTCGGGTCCGCGGATGAGAACCGCATCGCCACGACCGAAATGTCCGTCGACGCGGATGACGCCGGCCGGCAGCAGGCTTTTGCCACGGTGCAGCGCCGCCGCGGCGCCGGCGTCAATCGTCAGCGTGCCCTTGGGTTCGAGCGAGCCCGCGATCCATTTCTTGCGCGAGGTGACGGGATTGCCCGCCGTCAGGAACCATGTCGCGCGTGAGCCATTCTCGATGGCCTTGAGCGGGTTTTCGACGTGACCCGACGCGATGACCATGTGAGTGCCGCCGGTGGTGGCGATCTTGCCGGCCTCGATCTTGGTGCGCATGCCGCCCTTGGCATGATCGGAGGCGGCATCGCCCGCCATCGCTTCGATGGCGGCGGTGATGTGCGACACCAGCGGGATGTGCCTGGCCTTGGGATTGAGATGAGGCGGCGCGTCATAGAGCCCGTCGATGTCCGACAGCAGAACAAGAAGGTCAGCGCTGGTCATGGTGGCGACGCGCGCGGCGAGGCGGTCGTTGTCGCCGTAGCGGATTTCCGATGTCG
>JAFKKQ010000398.1 GCA_017304505.1 Hyphomicrobiales bacterium
AGGTCGATGTCTGGCAATCGTCCACCGAAGGGCTTTACGAGAATCAGGATCCAACCCAGGCCGACATGAACCTGCGCGGCAAGTTCACGACGGACGCCGACGGCCACTTCGCGTTCCGCAGCATCAAGCCGGCGGGCTATCCGATCCCGATCACCGGGCCGGTCGGCGATCTCCTGCGCGCGCAAGGCCGTCACAACATGCGGCCGGCGCACCTGCACGTCCTGATCTACAAGCCCGGCTTCAAGACGCACATTTCGCAGGTCTACCTGCCGGACGATCCGAACATCGAGACTGACGTGCAGTTTGGCGTCACGAAGCGGCTGCTCGGCGACTACGTGCGCCACGAGAACGAGACGCCGCCTTCGCCGGGCGTCAAGGATCCCTGGTACTCGCTCGACTACACCTTCGTCATGGAGCCGGGCGTGGCGAAGCTGCCGCGCCCGCCGATCCAGGACAAGGCGAAGAACACCGACATGCGGCCGGAATATCTGCCGGCGACGAATCGCGGGCCGTCGATGGTGAAGGGAGCGTGAGCGGACGCGGTCGAAACGCGGTCGTCTTGGCAATCGTTCTGCAACACGATCCGCTTTAACGAAAAATTTCCGCGCGCGATCGGCTTGCGAATCGGAACTTGATTCGTTCGACAAGAACGAAACAGGGTGTTTGCGTGAACAACATGCGATGTGTGCTTTAACGCGCGTGACGCGATTCGAGCGGCCGCGTTAACACAAAATTTCCGAGCGGGAATCGACGGCGAATCGCACGCGATTCGTTCTTTGCGAACGAAGCAGGACGATTGCGAGAACATCGGTGCAATCGTCCTTTAATTTGATCCGTGCGATTCGCATGATTCCGGTAACGCGAGCTTTGCCACGCGCTGCCGCGCGTGTTTGAGAGCGTTGCGCGGCTATTTCTGCCGCGCTTTTTCGTAGGGGTAGATCATGTTGCCGCTCTTGTATTCCGGCGGCCACAGGATCGGCTGCTTTGCGCCGGTCTTGAACTGATCGAGATTGTTGGGCTCGACGTTCTGGAACTGCGTCATGAACTGTCTTGCCTTCGCCCATTCGCCGTCAGCGCCGAACGAAATCTCGCCGACCACGGTCTTGAAGCTGTGGCTGTGCATGTAGGCAGCGAGCTTGTCGTGATCGAGACTCTTGGTCTCGGTCACGGCCTGGGCGAGGACCTGGCCGGCGGCATAGCCGAACGGCACAAAGCTGTAGCCGAGTGGGTCGGTTTTCAGCTTCGGCGCCTCCGCCTGGTAGCGCGTCATCAGTTCGGAAAGCCCGGCGAATTGCGGCTTGGGCGAGGGCACGAAACTCTCGCCGATGACGAGACCGTTGGTGAGCGGCCCGAGCTGCACCTTGATCGGGGTGATGGTGAGCGGCCCGAGCTGCACCTTGATCGGGGTGCTGAGCATGCCGATCATGGCGCCGCCGAACATCTTGGGCTTCAGCCCGACCTCGTTTGCCGCGCGCACGATGCCGACGTTGTCCGGCGGATAGGCGCCGACGAACACGATATCGGCGTTGGCGGCCTGCACGGCGCGCACCACCGCGGAGAAGTCGGTGGTGCTCGGCGGGTAGCTCTGGTCGTAGACCAGCTTGAACCCGTGTTTTTTCATCTCCTCCTTGGCGCCGTCGGCGGCGCTGCGGGCGAACTCGGCATCGGCGGCGAGGATCGCGACCGTCTTCGGCTTGGGATTCTGCGCCGCCGCCAGCTCGAAGAAACCCTTGGAGAAGGCGCGCACGCCGTCGGGGCCGACCGGAACCATCGAGAAGTATTTCGGATACTTGTATTCGCGATTGATGCCGATGGCTGTGAAGCTGATCGTCATTTTCTTGTTCTGGATGATCGTCGGCATCGCCGGCGCCGTGAAGTTGGTGGCGTAGGGCCCGAGCAGAAGATCGACCTTGTCGACGGAAATGAGCTTGGTGTAGAGGCCCGGCACGTTCGAGGGCGCGCTCTGGTCGTCGTAGTGGACGACCTCGACGGGCCGGCCAAGCAGTCCGCCCTTGGCGTTGATGTCGTCGCGCCACAGCTCGATGGCCGCGAGCAGCATCTTGCCGGCCGGCGCGCCGGCGCCGGTCAGCGCCAGCCCGACGCCGACCTTGATCGGATCGGCGGCCTGGGCCGGCGTTCCCGCGAGCCAGAGCAGCGCCGCCGCCAGCAGCGCGAGCGCGCCGCGTGCTGTCCGTTCCTTCCTTGGCATGGCCATTGTATTTCTCCTCCCGGGTGCGGCGGCGCGTCGTTGCGCGCCGCCTTCGTTGCAGCAAGGCTCGTCTCTGGTTCGACTCTCCTGACTGAGGTTCGTCGGTCTTTTTGAATGCGCGCGATCTTGCCCGAAAACCGGCTCCCGCTTTTCGGGATCATGCTCTATTTGTGCATTTCGTCGGTCGGCATGATGCCCCAGTAGTTCGAAGCGCTCGGGTCGGGCGTCCACACCTTCGGCCGTTGCGGATGGTCGCGGTGCCAGGGACGCGGCTCGAAATAGCCGAGCGCCTCGTTCATCTGGTCGAGTTGCGCGAACAGTTCTGTGATCAGGCCGTTCGGTGCGCGATGGTAGGTGAACAGGTTGTGGCCGATGCCGTGGCGGCCGGGGCCCCACAACAGCTTGTAGCCGTTGAGGCTGAGAGTGTCGCACGCGGTCAGCATGTGGCCCCAGTCGCGCAGCTCGAACGCGGTGTGGAAATGCCGGTCGTGTTCGTCTCTCATCAGGTTGATGGTGTGGTGGTCGGTGCCGCAGCGCAAGAACGAGAAGAAATCGCCCATCCAGTCCGACACGCGGAAGCCGAGCACGTTGCAATAGAAGTCGGTGGTCTTCTTCGGGTCTTTGACGAAGAAGGCGACGTGGCCGAGCTTGTGCGGCACGATGCCCTTGGTGGGGAATTTCCGATGGGAGAATTCGCCGCGCTTGAACACCTCCATGACGGTGCCCTTCGGGTCGTCGAAGGTCACCATGTCGGAAACGGAGGGCTCCGGGTCCTTCTTGCGCTGCGTCTTGATGCCGTGCGCCGCGGTCTGTTTCTCGAAGGCGTCGAGATCGTCGTCGGGACCGATCTGGAAGCCGAGTCGCACGCATTTGCCGTGCTCGCCTTTTCGCAGCACCACCGAGTGGTGATCCAGCGTCGAGGCAAGGTAGGCGGCGTCTTTCTCGCGCGACACCAGCGTCAGCCCGAGGATGTCGGTGTAGTATTCGATCTGTTGATCGAGGTCCGGCGTCTCGTAGGTGGCGTGGGCGATCTTCTTGACCCCGATCATCGGCGGCTCCTTGTTTGTCAGTTTTTTTGACGTGGCATGGAATTGATGACATCGACCATCACGGCGACGTCGTGCGTGTCGCTAAGCCCCATATCGACACATTTGCGATAGACCTCGATGGCGCGGTCGAGCAGCGGCGTGGCGGTTCCGGTGGAATCGGCCCAGTCGCCGATCAGGTCGAAATAGTGGAACAGTTGGCCGGCGGAGCCTTGCACCGGATGGAATTTGCGCTGCGCCATCCAGGGCGCGCGGATGCCGAACTGGGTTGAGCCGCCGCTGCCGTTCGTGACGGCCTTGATCATTAAATCGACATCCACGCCCGCTTTCAGGCCGAGCGCCATCGCCTCGGCGGTGGCCGCGATGTTGATGGCGACGAGCAGGTTGTTGACGAGCTTGACCTTGCTCGCCGCGCCGAACGGGCCGAAGTAGAGGCACATATCGGCAAAGCCCTTGATCGCCGGCTCGACCGCTTTGCAGGCCGCGGCGTCGCCGCCGAGGTAGACCACGGCCTTGCGCGCGGCAACCATGCCCGGCGTGCCGCTGACTTCGCCGTCGAGATAGGCTGCGCCCTTGCTTGCGAGCGGCGCGACCTGCTTCTCCTTGTCGGGGACGGAATGCGAACCCAGTTCGACGACGATCTGGCCCGGCCGCGCCGAATGGATCAGACCGTGCGGGCCGTTGACGATTTCGTCCATCGCCTCGGCTGTGGGCACGCAGGAGAACACCACGTTGCACTGTGCGCCGATATCGGCGGGCGATTTCGCCGCGACGCCACCGATCTTCTCGAAATCGGCGAGCGAGTGCCGCCGGTAGCCGAGCACGCGATGGCCGCTCTTGATGAGGTTTTCCGCGATCGGCTGGCCGATCTTGCCGACACCGATGATGCCGATGGTTTCCACGGTCGTTTCCGTCCCTCGATTATTGGTTATGGGGTGCCGCCTTAAGTCAACTCCGATGAGCGATCGGAGAATTTCAGCGTGACGCCGATCGAACCCTCCATCAGGGTCCATTCGCGCACCTCGAAGGTGCGCAGCTTGTTGACGACAAAGGGATCGGCCGATGCGATCTCGCGCGCCTCGTCGGCGCTGGCGGCGCGCAGGATGGTCAGGCCGTCGCCGACCGGTTGACCGGGTGCGACCGAGAACGGGCCGGAGGCGAACAGCACGCCC
>JAFKKQ010000399.1 GCA_017304505.1 Hyphomicrobiales bacterium
AAGAGATCGCCGACGAGAACCTGCCGGACCTCTTCGAGAGCGACGAGCCGTCGGAAGCCACCGCGCTGTTCTCCGACAAGGCCCAGGCTGACGCCTCCGCCGCCAAGGCCGTCGCCGCCGAACGCCGCCAGCAATCCCTCATGCAGGGCTACACCGGCAACATGTGCTCGGAGTGCCAGAACTATACCATGGTGCGGAACGGCACCTGCGAGAAGTGCGACACCTGCGGGGCGACGAGCGGGTGTAGCTGAAGGGACGTGCGATGGACACGATTATGGCCTACTCGCTGTCGCCGTTTGGTCAGCTGTGTTTTGACGGTCGCATGGCGATGACCATGACCAAGCGAGAGCTTGCTAAGATGATTGGCACAAGCCCGTTGGAAGTGTCCCGCATTGAGCGCGGGGAAAAAGAACCTTCGGCCCATTACGTCGTGCTTGTGATGGGGATTCTTGGCTTGGATCCGCGCTTCGATGTCCTTGTCGCTGAACTGGAAGCTGCTTTGGTAGCGGCCGCGGATGATCTGGTTCCAGATCAGCTCGGCCTTCATGCGGGACTTGAGGGTCTCGATCCTCAGTCCTGTCCGCTCCAGTTGATCGGTGAATTGTTTCGGCGTTGTCCGCATCCGCCGCGCCATATTGCGGAACGCGCTTTCGACGTCCTTGTCGATGTCTGGAATGTTGTAGCGCTTGAGCAGTTGCAGCTTCAGCTTCTCGTCGATCAATTCCTCGATCACGTCCTTGCGCGCCGGCGTCTTGTGGGTGCTGAGCTGAATGAGCTTGCTGCGCTGTTCGATGTCGAAATTCGTGATCGGGTCGCCGTTGACGATGACGGCGACGAGTTGCGCCTCAGCCAGCCCCGGCAGCATTGTGACGGCGGCAACAGCGATTGCGATAGCGGCCAGGTGACGCCGGAGTGCCGGCAAGAATGCCAATAATGCCGTGGTCTGTTTCATCGCGCCTTACACTACGTTCCGTTGGCGCGTCGGCCGGGACTGTCCGGTCGTTGCGCCAAAGTTTGTGTCAGCCCCCACGCCGGGTTTTACGGCTCTCTTTGTCATGCCCCGCTATTGCAGCGGCGTGCTGTTGACGGTCGTGCCGAATGACGAACCGCCCAGCGTCCGCAGGCTGAACTGCAACATGACCCGCTGATCGCTCGTCGGATTGCCGCTGTAGGTATAATTCGTGATGTAATTGAGGGCGATAATGAGGCAATCGTCGATGTAGCCGAAGCCCAGTTGAGTCCCGGCAACCTTGTGGGCGTCGAGGTCGTAGCGGACCGCGCCGCTGGCAACCCAGTTTGCGGTGAGCTTGATCGAGGCATTGGCCAGCACGCCTTCGCGGCGATCCAGGAAGCCGAGCTGGGGCTGCGCGTCATATCGTCCATAGAGCATGCCGACCGACCAGCGGTCGAAATTGGCGCGTCCCTCTGCTTCGAACCGCCGCACCTCCATCGTGGAATGATCGAAGCGGTAGCGCGTGGTGAAGGCGTAGATGCTGTCCGGCTGATAGGTCACGCGCCCCACGTAGTCGGACTGGTCGGTGTCCAGGCCGCTGTCGAGGCCGGTGTTTGTCGGGTCGGTGACGGCGAACGAGTTGATGCCGAACAACTGGTACGATTGGCCGAACACGGCATTCACGGAGCCGCCGCGATTGAACTGCGCGGTGTACTGCACGCCGACGTTGGCGCGGCCGCCGCCTTCGACACGGTCCCAGCCGGAGAACTTGTCGATCTTGAACAGGTTGCTGTCGTCGAAGATCAGGCTCTGGGAATCTTCGTTGGGCAGCTTGCCGATGCGCTGCTCATTGGGTCGCAGGATGACTTGCGCGATCGGCTCCAGTGTCTGCGTGCCCCAGGAATGCACGCTGATGAACGGGTAGCGATACTCCAGGCCGACGGTCGGCATGGCGCGGAATTCGGTGTGGTTGCCGGGCTCGAAATAGTTGGAGACGCCGGGTTGATCGCTGATCGACAGCGCCGCCGCGTCCGCGCGCAATTTCACGAAGGGCGTGAACACCTGGCCGAGCGGATCGGTGAAGGTGCGCTTCCATTGCGTCTCCGCCGAAAAGCGCGTGTAGTCGCCGGGAATGCCGCGGAGCAGGCAGTTGGCGGGTGCCTTTTGCAGCGGGTCGGCGTTGGTGAGGCCGCACTGGCCGGAGAACGCGGCCGATGTTCTCACCGGATCGAACGCCGCGGTGGTGCGGCTCAGGCTCGTCATGTTGACCTTGTAGCCGAGCTCGCCGCCGAACACCGGCTGCTTGAAGATGTAGTCGTAGTCCAGCACCGGATGGATCACCGGAATCTGGCCCTGCACGTCGGCTTCCGAGAAGCCGTAGTAGTAGATGCCGCGCATGTCGAAATAGCTGCGGTCGCCGCGGCCGACGAGGTAGAGCTGCGAGACGCCTTCCGTCAGGCCCCAAAGAGGAATGTTGGCGCCGCGCTGATAGGTCCGTAGGTTGTAGTCTTGATAGAACGTCTTGTCGGTTGGCAGGACGCTGTCCCAGCCCCACGTCCACTTGTCGTTGATCGCGAATTGGCCGGAGGTCTCGACGCCGCCGCGGAAGTCGCGATAACCCGGCGTCGGCGAGCCGCCGTCGCGCAGGAAGGTGTCCTTGTCCAGCTGATAGATTCCGCTCAGGCGGATCGAGTAGGCGCCGTTGATCAGCCGCTGGCGGAACTCGCCGCGCAGCAACACGCCTTGCGTGGTCATCAGCCGCGGCGAGAACGTGATGTCGTAGTCGGGCGCCAGCGCCCAATAGTACGGGATCTCGACGCCGAACCCGGTCTTGTTGTTGCTGGTGATGATCGGAAACAGGAAACCGGACTTGCGCTTCACCGTTGGGTCGGGCGCGGAGAAGTAGGGCATATACGCGACCGGGCGGCCGAAGAATTCGAGACGGGCGTCCTCGAAGTAGATCGTCTTCTCGGTGCCGTCGTGGATGATCCGCGCCGCCTTGACCTGCCACAGCGGCGGTTTCTTGGGATCGTCCTTGCATGCCTCGCAGGCGGTGTAGACGCCGCCGTGGAGCACGGTGAAGTTGCCGCCGCTGCGGTCGGC
>JAFKKQ010000400.1 GCA_017304505.1 Hyphomicrobiales bacterium
TACCAGAACGGCCAGATGCCGCGGAAAATGGTGTACATCGGCACATCCGGCACAATGCCCTTGACGATGAAGACGTTGAGGCCGACAGGCGGGCTCAGGATCCCCATCTGGATGATGAGCACGGCGACGACGCCAAACCAGATCAGGTCGACACCCAGCGCCTTGAGCACCGGCATCACCACCGGCAGGGTCAGGATCAGCATGGAGATATCTTCCATGAAGGTGCCGAGCACGAGATAGGTGAGGATGATGACGATCAGCGTGCCGGTGACGCCGAGATTGAAGCTGAGCAGGAACTGCACCACGATCTCGGGAAGCTGCGACAGCGTCATGAACGGGATGAAGACGTATGCTCCCATCAGGATGAGGAAGATCATGGCGCTGGTGCGCATGGTCTGCAGCACGATGGCCTTGAGCACGGTGGCGTTAAGCTTGCGGCGCACCCGCGCCACCAGCAGCGTCAGGGTGGCGCCGAAGCCGGAGGCTTCGATCGGCGTGAACAGGCCGACATACATGCCGCCGATGGTGGCGACGATCACGAGGATGATGGCGATCGACTGCCGCAGCGCCGCGATGCGCTCGGCGAAGCTCGCGCGCGGACCGGGCGGGCCGGCCGTCTCGCGCCGCGCGGTGACGATGCGGATGGTGACGAGGAACAGGATGGTGAGGATGATGCCGGGAATGACGCCGGCGAGGAACAGCCGCCCGATCGCCTGCTCGGTCAGGATGCCGTAGATGACGAGGCCAGCGCTCGGCGGGAAGATGAAGCCCAGTGTGCCGCCGGAGGCGACGGTGCCGGTCGCGAGCGCGTCGTCGTATTTGAAGCGCTTCATTTCCGGCAGCGCGACGCGGCCCATCGTCACCGCGGAGGCGGCGGCTGAGCCGCACAGCGAAGCGAAGAACGCGCAGGCGATGACGGTGGCGGAGGCAAGCCCGCCGCGGATGTGGCCGACCCAGGCGTGCGCGGCGTTGTAGAGGTCGCGGCCCATGCCGGATGCGCCGGCGATGTTTCCCATCAGCACGAACATCGGGATGATGACGAGCTGATAGAAGCTGGCGATGGCAAAGGTTTCCGAGCTGAGCGAGGGCAGGGCGTGGGCCCAGCCGCGGATTGCCACCATGCCGAAGAACCCGACGGTGAGCATCGAAAGGCCCACCGGCAGGCGCAGGACGAACAACGCAAACAGCGCGACGATGCCGGCGATGCCGATTTCGGTGTCGGTCATTCCTGGCTTCCCGCGGCGATGCTTTCGTCGGTCAGACGGGGAATGCTGCCGCGCCGGATCAGCACGATGGTCTCGACGATCAGCACCAGCGCGTAGAGGCCGACACCGAACGACAGCGCCTTGTAGATCGGCTCGAACGGGATGTTGAGAAGCTGCGTGCTTTCCTCAAGGCGGCCGGCCGTCGTGCCGGTCACGAACAGCCGCCACGACCAGATGGAGACCACCACAGTGGCCAGGACCTTGATGCCGATGCCGGAGATCCATTCGAACGTCGGCCCGACCACCGTGGTCACCATGTCGGCGGTGACGTGGGCGCCTGTGCGTCCGCCGTAGCCGACGCCGCAGGACACCACCAGCACCAGGAGGACGATCGACATGTCGAGCGAGCCGTTGAGCGGCGCGTTGAACAGGTAGCGCCCGACGATGTCGGTGACGATCACCGCCATCAGCGCGGCAAGAACCGCGCCGCCGCCATAAAGAGCGACGGCGCGGACGATCTTGTCGATCAGCGTAAGCACGACGGGCGGGCCTGCTGCATGGCGCCTACCGGACGCTCACTTGTTGATCGCGTTGTAAACCGTCTTGGCGTCCTTCATGCCGCCCTTCTCGAGTTCGGCAAGCGTCTTTTGGACGACCGGTTGGGCGGCGTCGAACATCGCCTTGCGCACGTCGGGCGAAAGCTGGATCACCTCCACCTTGTGGCCCATGCTCGCGGTCTTGATCGCTTCGTCGGACCAGTCGTCGAAGATTTTGGCCGCCCGCAGGCTCAGCGTCTTGCCGGTGTGTTTGTCGAAGATCGCCTTCTGCGAGGGCGTCAGCGCAGCATAGCTTTCCTTGTTCATGATCGCACCGCACGGGTTGAACAGGCCGGAGACACCGACGCTGGTGTGCTTGGAAATCTCGGCAAGGCGGAACGGCGGCAGCAGCGAGGTCGCCGGCAGCGCCACCATGTCGACCACGCCGGTCGACAGCGCGTTGAACATCTCGTTCAAGTCCATCGGCACCGGCGAACCGCCCCAGGCTGCGATGATCGGCGCGAATGCGGCGCCGGGCGTCATCACCTTGGCGCCCTTGAGGTCGGCAAGCGTGTGCACCGGCTTCTCGCGCGAGGTGAATACGGACTGCGATACCGAGTAGGTGAAAACGTTCTTCACCTGCTTGTAGTCGCTCGCCAGCATGCCCTCGGGCAGGCTCCACAGCCGGTTGGTGGCATCGGTCGCGCTGGTCGCCACGCCGGGCAGCACGATCATCATGGTCTTGGAGAACACGCGGGCGTGGAAGGCGTGGCAGATATCGGCGATATCGGCGGTGCCCTCCACCGCGCGCTTGTATTGTTGGAATGGGCCGGCGCCGAGCGTGCCGCCGGCATAGACCTTCAAGGTCAGGTCGCCCTTGGAATCGGCCGCCAGTTCTTTGCCGAGTTCTTCGTAGAGATGAACGATCCGATGCGTCGGCGGCAGATAGGTCGCGACCTTGAGTTCTTTCGCGTCGGCGGAGGTGCCTGGCCCCGCTGTGCCGAGAGCGCCGATGAGTAACGCCCCCGACACAGCCGCGATTGTTGCGCGACTGTGCGTCTTCCACATTGTCTTATCCCTCCCGTTTTCCTGTTGTGAGTGCGCTCGATCGCGCACCTTCTTGTCGCTGCTTTATCTTGTCCCGGCGTTTCCCCACCGGCTGGCTTTTGTCGTCACCCTTTGCAGCGGACTCCGCTTCGGGGTCGGAGGGACACGGGCTTTCGCCCGTGCCCGTTTGTCATCTCGAAATGCGTCCGCTTACGCCGCGCCGGCGGGGCTCGT
>JAFKKQ010000401.1 GCA_017304505.1 Hyphomicrobiales bacterium
GCGCTCGTCATTGCCCATCTCGCGGATGTGCTCGAGATAGTTGCGGCCGACACACCAGATGCGGCGGATCGGAAAAGTCTGGGCGCTGCCCGCAATCGCGAGGGCGGGCTGCGGCGGCGCGGGAATAACGTAACGCTGGTCGCTCATCGGCTTCACTGTTCCCAATTCGGGTGAACGCGGGCAGGGGCGGGTGGCGGGACGGGTCCCGGCAGGGCGGGCGGCCACGCTGGGTTGTGGTGCGGATAAACCCCGGCGGCCCCGCGGTCAATCGGCTGGAGCGAACGGGCCTGCGTGCGATCAGCCCGCGGCCGCAACGGCAGCGCGCGGCGGGATGTCGTCGTGCTTCTGAATCTGGTGCCGGTAGAAGGACGCGTAACGATTGTTGCGGCGCAGCAATTCCTCGTGGCGGCCGGATTCCGTGATCGTGCCGCTCTCGATGACGAAGATGCGGTCTGCGTGCGTGATCGTGTGCAGGCGATGCGCGATCGTCAGCGTCGTGCGTCCTTCGCAGAGGCGGGCGATCGCGTTCTGCACCTGCCGCTCCGATTCCGAGTCGAGAGCGGCGGTTGCCTCGTCGAGCAGGATGATTGGTGCGTTCTTGATGAGACCGCGCGCGATCGCGATCCGCTGGCGCTGGCCGCCCGACAGCGAAAGGCCATGCTCGCCTACCTGCGTATCATAGCCGCTCGGGAAACTCATGATGAAGTCATGCGCCGAAGCCGCCTGCGCGGCCGCGACGATCTCGTCGTCGGTCGCGTCCGGACGCCCGAACAGGATATTGTCGCGGATCGTGCCGCGGAACAGGAACACGTCCTGCCCGATATAGGCGATGTGGCGGCGCAGCGAGCCGCGCGCGACCTGCGTGATATCCTGACCGTCGATCAGGATGCGTCCGCCGGTGGGTTCGTAGAGGCGCAGGATCAGCGAGAGCACGGTCGACTTGCCGCCGCCCGACGGACCGATGAGCGCGCTCATGCGGCCGGGTTCGGCCGTAAAGCTGAGGCCCGAAAGCACCGGCTCGTCGGGCCGGTACGTGAACGTCACGTCCTCGAAAGTGATGCGCGCATCCGAGAGCACGAGCGGCGGGCGGTCGCTGTCGTCGGGTTCGGTCGCGGGCCGGTCCACGACCTCGAACAGAACGCGGACGCCGATCATCGCGGCGTTGAGGTCGATGTTGAAGCGCGCGAGCCGCTTCGCGGGCTCGTAGGCCAGCAGGAACGCGGTCACGAACGAGAAGAAGGTGCCCGGATTGGCCCCGCCGAGGATCACCCGATAGCCGCTGTAGAGCATCATCAGCGCCACCGCGAATCCGCCGAGCGTCTCCATCAGCGGGCTGGTGCGGTTGGCGACGCGCGCCATCTTGTTGGACGCGCGCTCGATCTCCTCGATGTTGCGGGCGGCACGCTCCTGCATCATCGGCTCGAGGCCGAACGCCTTGACGATGCGGATGCCCTGCAACGTCTCCTGCATCGTTTCGAGGATGTGCATGCTGCCGACGAACTGGCTATGCGCGACGGTGCGCGCGCGCTTCGTCAGGTGCCGCATGAAATAGATGACCGGCGGCGCCACGAGCAGGATGGCGATCGAGAGAAGCGGCTCCTGATACACCATCACGGCCACGAGGCCGATGAGCGAAAGCAGGTCGCGGCCGACGGCGCGGATGACAAGGCCCAGCACCTGCGTGGCCGCAACCGCGCCGGCATTCAGCCGCGCGAGGAATTCGGACGAGTGGCGGACCTCGAAGAACGAGAGCCCCTGATCGAGCAGCCGCGCGATCATGTGGCGCTGGTTCTCGGCGACGATGGCGTTGCCGATGCGCGCCATCACGACCGCCTGGCCGTACATCGCGAAGCCCTTGGTGGCGAAGAGCGCCATCGCGATGACGGCGAGTTCGACCACCTTGGCGAGGTTGCGGTCGCCGAAGGCGCGCGTCACCACCTCGCCGATGAGATAGGCCGAAAGCGCCGTGCAGCCCGCCGCGATGGCCATCAGCGTGAAGGCGATGGCGTAGCGGACGCGATAGCGATAGCCGAAATCGCCGAACAGCCGCCGCAGCAGCGCGAACGTGCCGTGGTCGGGCAGGTTGGAATCAGGTTGTTCGGCCATCACACGCACGATGATAGGGAAAGGCGGATGCGCGCAAGCACAGCCTCGCGGGTCTGACGTCCGACCGTCAAATCCCCGCTGTTATGTTCGCGCGTGCCCCCTCGGCGCGGCCCCCTTGAAACAGGAAGCGCGCGGAAGATCAAGCGTCTACAAGGCCCTGTTCCCACGCATATGCGTGCCGGACGATGGTGTCGAGGTCATCCAGCTTCGGCCGCCAGCCGAGCAGTTCGCCGATCCGCCGCGCATCCGCCACGATTGCTGCCGGGTCGCCGGGCCGGCGGCCGGCGAAGCGCACCTCGAACTCGCGGCCGGAGGCCCGTTTCACCGCGGCGATCACGTCCAGAACCGAATAGCCCTGACCGTAGCCGCAGTTGAGCGTGGCGTTCTCGCCGCCGGCGCGGAGATGCGCGAGCGCGGCCGAATGCGCGCCCACGAGGTCCGTGACGTGGATGTAATCGCGTATGCAGGTGCCGTCCGCCGTCGGATAGTCGGTGCCGAACACGTCGATATGCTTGCGGCGGCCGAGGGCGGTCTGCACCGCGACCTTGATGAGATGGGTCGCGTTCGGCGTCGACTGGCCGGTGCGGCCCTGTGGGTCGGCACCCGCGACGTTGAAGTAGCGCAGCACGACATGCCCAAGCTCGTATGCTGCCGAGGCGTCGCGCAGCATCATCTCGGTCATCATCTTCGATGCGCCATAGGGCGACATCGGCATCAGCGTCGCATCTTCGGAGACCGGGACATGCGTCGGATTGCCGTACACGGCCGCGGTCGAGGAAAAAATGAAATGCCGCACCCCGCTTTCAACCGCGGCGTGCATCAGCGTGCGGGAATTTGCGGTGTTGTTACGATAGAAACCGAGCGGAACTCTCACCGAGTCCGGCACGACGCTCGAGACTCGTTGCCAGTTC
>JAFKKQ010000402.1 GCA_017304505.1 Hyphomicrobiales bacterium
CAGCGGCCGTAATGGCTGCGCGAGGCCAAGGTCAACATCCTGCTGCAAGCAAGCATCGAACCGAATGCAGAACTGACCAAACTCAACGTCCCGATGGCGTCCCAATTCGTCAAAAGCGACGAGGATCGCAAGGTCCTCGACCTGATCCTCAGCCAGACAGTGTTTCACCGCTCCTACATCGCGCCGCCCGAAACGCCGCCGGAACGCCTCGCGATCCTTCGCAAGGCGTTCGACGACACGATGGCCGACAAGGAATTCCTGGCCGACGCCGAAAAAGCGCGCATCGACATCGACCCGCTGTCCGGCTCCAAGATTCAGGAGGTGGTCGGGCGCCTCTATGCAACGCCGCCCGCCATCGTCGAGCGCGCCCGCAAGGCGATCCGGCCGGATTGAGGACGCCTACACGGCTGGCCTCCCGTGCCCCGCTCCAAGAGCGGGGCCGTCGTGGTGCCTGCATCGAACAACAGGCCACACCGCTCTTTCGATGTGCCGTTCGACGCCCGCGTAGCTGTCCTCCAAGGTCATAAGCCATTGTTACTAGATGTATTTCTAGAATCTCGCAATCTTAAAAGATATATCTTGTGCTATATCATAAAATGATTTATCTAACGATATATCTTGAACAAGGAGAACTCTGATGCATGGGATGAGACACCGCGAGTCACACCGCGACGAATTCTGGGCCGCCGGCCATCACGGGCGCTGGCGTCGGCACCACGAGCACGGCTCCGGCGGCCGCCACGGAGCAGGCGGCGGCGACATGATGCGCGCGGGCCGCATGCTGGCACAGGGCGACCTCCGCCTGTTGGCGCTGGCGTTGATCGCGGAGCAGCCGCGCCACGGCTACGAGATCATCAAGGTGCTCGAGGACAAGACCGAGGGCTGGTACGCACCGAGCCCCGGCATCGTTTATCCGACGCTGACGTATCTCGAAGAAGCCGGCTACGTCACCGCGCAGGCGGACGGCGCCAAGAAGCTCTACAGCATCACGACGGAAGGGCAGGCCTATCTTGATGCCAACCGCGAATTCGTCGACGTGGTGCTGGAGCGGCTCGCAGCCGTCGGCGAGCGCGTCCGCGCACGACGCGCCAACGACACCAGCGATGACCGTCGCGGCCCGCGCGTGAGCCGACTCGTGCGCGCGGCGCTGGAAAACCTGCACCAGGTCGCGGCCGAACGAATGAAAGGCGATCCCGACGCGGAAGCCACGGTGGTCAATGTGCTGGCACGCGCCGCGGCGGAGCTTCGCAAAAACTGACTATTCCACCTTCAAACCAAGCTTGCGGATCAGCGTGCCCCACTTGGCGTCTTCCTTCTTGATATCGGCGGCGTATTCCTCCGGTGTCGACGGCATCGGGTCGCCACCGTCGGCTGCGATCCGGGCGCGCACATCGGGCGTGTCGATACCGGCCCGCAGCGCGGCGTTGAGCCGATCGATGATCGGCCGCGGCGTTCCGATGGGCGCCAGCACACCGTAGTTCAGGCCCGACTCAAAGCCCGGCAATCCGGCTTCGGCGGAAGTCGGCACCTCCGGCAGGTGGCTTGAGCGTTTCGCCGCCAGCACCGCCAGCGCTTTCAGCGTACCGGACTTGAGGTTGCTCATCGCCGGCGCCAGCACGTTGAGCCCAAGCTTGACGTGGCCGCCCAGGAGATCGGTCGTCAGGGGCCCGGTGCCGCGGTAAGTGACGATGGTGAAGTTGATATTCGCCAGCGACTTGAGAAGCTCCGCACCGAGATTGGCGCTGGTGCCGGGCGGCGGCGTGCCGATGTTGAGCTTGCCCGGATTCTGCTTCGCCGACGCGATCAACGCCGCAAGCGATTGTTCCGGCGCCGACGGATGCGCCATCAGCACGATCGGCGTTGTCGAGATCAGGCCGATCGGCGCCAGATCCTGCAGCGTGTGATAGCCGGGGTTGACGTAAAGGTTGGGGTCGATCGCGATCGTGCCGGATGTCGCCATCACCAGGGTGTAGCTGTCGGGGGCGGCGCGCGCGGTGAACCGCGTGCCGATAACGCCCGCGGCGCCGCCGCGGTTGTCGATGATCACCGGCTGACCGAGAGCGGCGGACAGCTTGTCGCCGACGATCCGCCCGATGGCATCGACGCCGCCGCCGGCCGGGAACGGCACGATCAGCGTGATCGGCTTGCTCGGATAGTCATCGGCCGCAGCCTGCGACAACGGCCAACCGAACGCCGCTATCAGCAGGGCTGCGGTCAGGCGCAGCTTTATTTGACCTTGAGATTGAGCTTGGCGATCAATGCACCCCATTTAGTCGCTTCCTTGTCGATATCGGCGGCGTATTCCTCCGGTGTCGACGACATCGGATCGCCACCCTCGTTGTTGATTCGCTTCTTGATATCGTCCCTCGCAGCCACCTCGCGCAGCGCCGCATTGAGTTTGTCCACGATAGGTCGCGGCAGGCCAGCCGGTCCCAGCAATCCATAATGCAGCACCGAGTCGAAACCCGGCACGCCGGATTCATGCGACGTCGGAACGTTGGGGAGAAGGCTGAAGCGCTTGTTGTCGAGCACGGCAATGGCGCGCAACGTTCCGGCCGCGAGGTTGCCCATCGCCGGCGGCAGCACGCCGAAGGCCACCGATACCTGATTGCCCAACAGGTCGTTCATCATTTGCGCGGTGCCTTTATAAGGCACGATCGTCGCCTGAACGCCGGTGATCGACTTGAACAGTTCGGCCGAAAGATAGCCGCCGGTGCCGACCGCCGAGGTCCCGATGTTGAGCTTGCCCTGCTCCTTCTTTGCAAGCACAACCACCTCGCCGATGGTTTTCGCCGGGAAGCTCGGATGCGCCAGAAGCGCCACCGGCATCGAGGCAAACAGGCCGATCGGGGTGAAATCCTTGCGCGGGTCGAAGCCGGCGTTGGCATAGAGGCTCGGGTTGATGGAGATCGAACCGGTATGGCCGAGGAACAGCGTATAGCCGTCCGGCGCGCTCCGGACGACGGTGCGCGTGCCGACGAGACCGGAGCCGCCGACCCGATTGTCGACGATCA
>JAFKKQ010000403.1 GCA_017304505.1 Hyphomicrobiales bacterium
CGATCCCGGCGCCGATCACCACAACCTTCTCACCCGCCACTGTCAGTTTCCTTTGCGTTGGGAGGATTTCACGAGATCGGTCCAGCGCGGCATCTCCTCGCCGATAAAGGCGGAGAACGCCTGGGCCGAACCGATCTTGGCGGTGAAGCCGAGCCGCTTCAGGTCCGCCACCATTTCAGGAGAACGCTGCGCCTCGGTGATGGCGGCGTTGAGCCGCTCGACGATCGCCGGCGGGGTGCCGGCCGGCGCCAGCATTCCAGCCCAGAATTCGAGCGTCAGGCTCGGCAGCTTGAGTTCGCGCATGGTCGGCACATCCGGCAGGTCCGGATTGCGCTCCGCGCTGGTGATGGCGATGGGCCGCATCTTGTTCTGGCGGATCAGCGGCAAGGACGTCGACGGCGTCTGGATCATCATTTGGATGCGCGCGCTGAGGAAATCCGGCACGGCCGCAGCCCCGCCCTTGTAGGGCACGCCTAAAATGTCGGCCTTTGTCAGCTTGGCGAACCGCTCCACGACGAACTGCGAGGCCGTGCCTTGGGCGTATCCGAAGCTGACGGTGCCGGGCTTGGCCTTGGTGTATGCGACGAATTCGTCGGCGGTCTTTGCCGGAAGGGTCGGGCTGATCACCAGCACCCACGGTGCGGTGGCGGCGACCGCAATCGGCGCGAAATCCTGGCGCGGGTCATAGTCGGGCCGGCCGTGCAGCACTGGATCGAGCACCAGCGCCGAGCTGACGAACAGCAGCGTGTAACCGTCCGGATCGGCCATCGCCGCGGCCTTGGTGCCGATCGTCGTGCCGCCGCCGGGCTTGTTCTCCACGACGATGGATTGGCCCAGGCGGGATTGCAGATGCTGGGTCAGCAGCCGCGCCAGCACATCGTTGGGCGATCCCGGCGTGAACGGCACGATCACCTTGATGATCCGCGACGGGTAGGATTGCGCGGATGCTAACCCGGTCCACCCGGCAGCCAGGGCGAAGGCTGCCGCGGTGGCGATCAATGCTCGTCTCACGATCATGGATTTGTTCGCCTCGCTCGGGACTCGTGTTGCGAGGAGCCGTCCTCGCCGGTTCCTGCTTGCTAATTTCTGGGCTTGAAATTGATGGCCTTCGCCACCGCGGCAACGTTGGCGCGCTGTTCGTTGATGGAATCGGCGAACTCCTTCGGGCCGCCGATGTTCATCACCTGTCCGGTGGACTCCAGGCGCTTGCCGATGGTGCCGTCGGCGGCCGCCTCGCGGAAATCAGCCGCGATCTTCTCCTTCAGCGCGTCCGGCATGGTCTTGAGCCCAAACAGTCCGACCAGACCTTCGAGTTCGAGCGACGGATAGCCGGCCTCGCGCGCGGTCGGGATGTCAGGCGCGGCTGGCGCGCGTGTCTTGTTGTTGACCGCGAGGATCTTGATGCGCCCGGCCTGCCATTGCGGCTGCACGATCGCGAACGAGCTCATTACGACCTGGATGCGGCCTTCGCCGAGATCGGTCGGCGCGACATTGATGTCGCGGTAGGGCACCTGGGTGACCTGCAGCTTCTGGTCGTAGCAGTAGCCCCAGAAGGTGAATTCTGTGGTGCCCTGCACCAGTCCGGCGTTGAACTTGCCGGGAGCCTTCCGCGCGGCTTCCGTGAACTCCTTGAGGTTATTGTAGGGCGCGTCTTTTTTCACCGCGAATGCGAGGATGGTGTTGGAGGCGCGCACGATCGGGTTGAGATCGGCAGGGTTGTAAGAAAGCTTGGCGTAGTTAAACGGGTGAACGGCGAAATTGCCGGAGGGGGCGAAGAGCAGGATGTGATCGTCGTTGGCCGACAGGAATGCCTGGATGGCGACGATGCTGTCGCCGCCGGGCCGGTTCTCGACGACCACCGGCTGACCCCACTTGCGCTGCAGCTTCTCCGCGAACAGGCGCGCGCCGATGTCGGCGCCGGCGCCCGGACCAAACGGGACGATGAATTTCACCGGCCGTGTCGGCCAGCTCTGGGCTGCGGCCGATGCTGCGCCGAGCGCGACAACGCCGAGCCAACCGCTGACGACAAGAGCGAGGCAGGCCTTGATCGAAGGCATCTTGATCGAAGGCATGAGGCATCTCCCTGGCAGGCCGTTGGAGAGAAACGCTAACATTCCCCCGGCGAAACACAACACGCCCGCATCTTGCAGTGCGGCAATCCGCATGCGGCGGTGTCATGTCTTTGCATGCCGATCATTCCGCCGGCCGGAGCGTGGGCCGCATTCGGTCGGGAGGCCGTGTGCCAATGCGAGGGAGGCGCGGGCGCTATTCGACGACGACCTTGACGCGATCGCCGGGCTTGAGCTTGTCGTTGGGAGCGAGGCCGTTGAGCACGCGGAAACGTTCCGCCGGGCGATCGCCGACCGCCATGCGGCGCGCGAACCGTTCCACCGTATCGCCGGGCTTGACCTGCATCACCTTGATGCGCAGCGGCTTGGCCGAATGCATCTCCGCCACGGTCATGCGGCGGAAGGTGTTGAGCGATTCACGGAACGAACGATCGACCGCTTCGGTGCGGTTCTTGGCGGCGAAGATGATGCGGTACACCTCGCTGCCGAAGCGCACGGCATAGAGCCGGAAGGTCCACTGATCGCCGGTCGCGGTTGCGGTTGCTGCTGGAAAGCCGCCGACCGTTATGGCTTCGATGCTCTTGGGATCGATGTTCTCGATCCAGCCCGATGTCAGATAGTCCGACAGCGACTGTTCGGGCGGCACCCGCACCACGTCCAGGCGCAGCGCCTGCGCGCCGTTATCCTTGACGCCGAACACCGCCTGGGCGGTGTTGTCGAGCGTGAAGCCCTCCGGTGCCGTGAAGGTGAAGCCAAGCTTGGGATGCAGGAAGCGCCTGCCGCGAACGAAGCCCTCGCTCGGGTCTTCGCCGTAAACCAGGCCGTCGAGCATCGACAGATATTGGGACTTGTCGCGCTCGCCCGCGCCGGGACTGCCGAATTGCCGGGCATTGGCGATGGCGTTGCTGACGCGCTCGGGCGTCGCCGGA
>JAFKKQ010000253.1:0-1253 GCA_017304505.1 Hyphomicrobiales bacterium
CAGCGCGAATGTGATGCGCTTCGCCGACATGGCGCTCTACCGCGCCAAGAACGAAGGCCGCAGCCGCTCCTGCCTCTATGACGAGGCGATGAGCGCGGACCTGACGCAGCGCAAGCAGCTCGAACGCGATCTGCGCGCTGCCATCGAGAACGACAGCCTCGCGCTCGCCTATCAGCCGATCGTCAGTCCCGACGGCAAGCGCATCATCGGCGTCGAGGCGCTGTGCCGCTGGCCGCATGCGCTGCGGGGGCACATCCCGCCGACGACCTTCATCGCGGTCGCGGAGCAGTGCGAGCTTATCATCCCGCTCGGCGAATGGGTTCTGCGCCGCGCCTGCATGGACGCCCGCAACTGGCCGGCGATCACCGTGGCGGTCAATGTCTCGCCGCTCCAGTTCCGCCGGCTCGATTTCGTCGACATCGTGCAGCGCATTCTCGCCGAAACGGGCTTCGAGGCGGGGCGGCTGGAACTCGAACTGACCGAGAGCACGCTGCTCGGAAACGTCGAGGGCGCCGAGAACGCCATGCGCAAGCTCCGCTCACTCGGCGTACGGATCGCGCTCGACGATTTCGGCACCGGCTATTCGAGCCTGCTCTATCTGCGCACCTTCCCGTTCGACAAGCTCAAGATCGACCGCAGCTTCGTCGCCAGCATCGAGACGGCATCGGACGCGGCCGCGATCGTTCATGCGGTCGTCAGCCTCGGCCGCGGCCTTGGCATGAAGGTGACGGCCGAGGGTGTCGAAAACGCAAATCAGCAGCTTTTCCTGCGCGCCGCGGGCGTCCACGCGATGCAGGGCTTCTATTTCGGCCACCCGGTCCCTGTGACCGAGATCAGCCGAATCCTCGACAATCAGGCGCGGAGCGAGCCGCCCCGGCTGCGGGCGGTTGCCAGCTAGTTCTGAATTCGGCGCCCGCATCCCTTGGCCGCCGGCTTGCACCGGGCGGCGAAAAGGTGATCATCGCGCCCATTCTTGACCCAAACAGCAAAAACGGGAGTTGACGTGATGGCCGCAGAGAAAGTGGCTCTGGTAACGGGCGCGGGCACCGGCGTGGGACGGGCCGTGGCGCTGGCGCTGGCCAAGGAGGGCTATGCGGTCGCCCTCGCGGGGCGCCGCAAAGAGATGCTCGAGGAGACCGCGAAGCTCGCCGGCGGTGCCCAGACGCTGGTGGTGCCCACCGACGTGAGCGTGCCGGAAGAGATCAAGGCGCTATTCGCCAAGGTGAAGGCGACGTATGGCCGGCTCGACGTGC
>JAFKKQ010000253.1:1269-4266 GCA_017304505.1 Hyphomicrobiales bacterium
TGCCCTACGAGACGTGGAAGAAGGTTGTCGAGACGAACCTGACGGCGCCTTTCCTGTGTACGCAGGAGGCCATCCGGATCATGAAGGACCAGAGTCCGCGCGGCGGCCGCATCATCAATAACGGCTCGATCTCGGCGCATGCGCCGCGGCCGTTCTCGGTGTCCTACACGGCCACCAAGCACGCGATCACCGGCCTTACCAAATCTACCGCGCTCGATTGCCGCAAATACGATATCGCGTGCGGCCAGGTCGATATCGGCAATGCTGCGACGCCTCTCACGGAGCGCATGGTGAAGGGCGGCGGCATTCTGCAGCCGACCGGCGAATACATGATCGAGCCGCGCATGGACCCCGAGAATGTCGGCAAGGCCGTCGTCTACATGGCATCGCTGCCGCTCGACGCGAACGTGCTGTTCATGACCGTGATGGCGACGACGATGCCGTTCGTCGGCCGCGGCTGACGCACGGCTAAGGTGCTCCTCCGCCCCCGCGCCCGACATTGGCGCGCGGGGGCTTAGGAGCCGCCGGCATAGGTGCTCGGCAACGCCGGCATCTTGTGGGCATCCGCGGCGCGGCCGACACTCCTCCCGACTCGAGGGAGGAACGACGATGCGCCATACGCGTCGCGCCGTGCTCGCCGGCCTTGCGGCAAGCGTGAGCCTTGTCCGCAAAGCGGCCGCCGAGACCTATCCGAACCGGCCGGTCCGCATCATCAGCCCCTATAGTCCGGGCGGCGGCGCCGACATTCTCGCCCGCGTGCTCGGCGAGCAGTTGAAGAACGAGTTCGGCCAGCCCTTCGTCACCGACAACAAGCCGGGCGCCGCGGGCATCATCGCGATCGAGGAGGTCGCGCGCGCGAAGCCCGACGGGCATACGCTGATGCTCGGCAATGTGACGACCAACACGATCACGCCGATCCTGTTCGCGAAGAAGCTCAGCGTCGATTACGACCGCGGCATCGTGCCAGTCGCGCGGCTCGCCGAATATCCGGCGTTCCTGCTCGCGGCGAACGATTTTGCGCCGCGCAGCTTTGCCGACATGCTCGCCTTCGCGCGCGAGAACCCCGGCAAGGTGCGCTATGGCACGCCGGGCGTCGGCAGCTACACGCATTTCGACACAGTGCGGCTCGCCCGCGCCGCGAAGGTCGATCTCGTCCACATCCCCAACAAGGGCGGCGGCGCCGCGGTGCTCAAGGACGTGCTGACCGGCGACGCGCAGATCGGCATCGTCAACGTCGTCTCCGCCGCGCCGATGCTCAAGACCGGACAGGTCCGTGCGCTGGCACTGATCTACGATCACCGGCTGCCCGAATTTCCCGACGTACCGACGCTCACGGAACTCGGCTATCCCGGCATCGGCACGATCTCGCGCCTCGGCCTGTTCACCACCGGCGGTACACCGAACGAGACGCTCGACGCGCTTGCGACGGCGATCAACAAGGTCCTCGCTGCCGAGCCGATGAAGGAGACCTTCGCGAAAAACGGCATGAACGCCAATCCCACCGCCGATGCCGCGGCCGCGAAAGCGTGGCTGGCGGAAGACATGGCGTCGTGGCGGAGCATCATCGCCGAAGTGAATATCGACATGGAAGGCAACTGACCCCCTTCCCTCCTCCGATCCGCAAACTGGAGTGACGCCATGCCGTTCTACAAGATTGCCGACATGCCCGCGAAGAAGGGCGGAACCGGCGGCTCGGTCAGCAAGGCCGTCGTCGGCGAGTTGATGAAGGCCGCCATCGTCACCTATCAGGATGGCGAGGGGCCGATCCCGCACGTTCACAACAATGAGGAGCAGTACATCCTCATGCTCGAAGGCAACATGCGCATGGTCCTCGGCGACGAGGACCGCGTCATCACGAATGGCGACATGGTGCACATCCCGCGCGGTGTCCGCCACGGCAGCCGCGCGCTCGGCCCGGTCGCGTTCTTCACGGTGAAGAGCCCACCCGGCAATGGCGATCTCGCTCAGGACTCCAAGCTGGCGGACGACGCCGACGAGGTGCGCAAGCGGCTCGCCGGCGTTTCGTGAGCATGGCGAGACCCGACAGCGGACATTCTATACGCTGCCGTAGCGACCCATCTCGCACTCGCGACTGACGGGGATATGCGCAAAAGTGAGTTTTTTCGTACCGTCGTCGGTAGGCTGGCCTGTTCAACAGCGAACCGCCCTTATCGTCGCATTGTTTATTACGCTTGCCCTATTGGGCATCGCGCATCTTGTCCTCTTTCCCGTCTACGAAACCAATGACGACGTCGGAATTCGACTGATCCTCGAAGGACGCTTCGTCGTCGGGGCGGAGCCGTCCGGCTATGCCTACTTCATCAACTTAGTCCTCGGCCAAGTGCTGGCCGCGCTGTATCGCGGATTCCCGGCGGCGCACTGGTACGATCTCGCCGAACATGGCGCGGTCGCGCTCGCTGCGACGACAGTTTTTTATTGCGGCATCCGCCGTATGCGAACATGGGCCGACGCAACTTTTCTTTTGCTCGCAGCCGCGATCTTTCTCGCCACCTTCAATGCGATTCAGTTCACGATCGTCGCAACGCTGTGCACGATGGTCGGAATGAGCGCGGTGCTGCTTGCCCAGCAGACTGCGCTAGAACCACGTGAGGCATGGGCCGTGACGACCGCGGGCACGGTACTGATCGTTATCGGCGCATTGTTTCGGCTGGAGGCTAGCCTGCTCGGCCTCGCAGTCGTCACGTTCATTGTGGCGACAAACCGCGTTCGGCGGCCCCTTTTAAAGCCGCTACGACCGAAGCTGCTCGTCGTGCCTCTCGCCGGCGTCGGCCTGGCAGGCGCCGCATGGACTTTTCATTGGCTCACGCTGGCGCAGTCCCCGGCGTGGCAGGAGTTTTTCACGTTCAACCTGCTGCGCGCTCAACTCAGCGAACTGTTTCTTGCGCGGCTGGACCGAGAGATACTCGCACAGGCCTATGCGGCGGCAGGATGGTCAATCGCCGAGCACGACCTGCTGACCAATTGGCTGTTCATCGA
>JAFKKQ010000254.1 GCA_017304505.1 Hyphomicrobiales bacterium
CCCGCAGCATCGCCATCGCCTTGGCGCGGTTCTTGTGCTGCGAGCGCTCCTCCTGCACCACGACGACAATGCCGCTCGGCACGTGGGTGATGCGGATCGCCGACTCGGTCTTGTTGACGTGCTGGCCGCCGGCGCCGCCGGATCGCATGGTGTCGATCTTCAGGTCGTCATCCTTGATCTGGATGTCGACGTCTTCCACCTCCGGCAGCACCGCCACGGTTGCCGCCGAAGTGTGAATCCGTCCCTGCGTCTCGGTATCGGGTACCCGCTGCACGCGATGCACACCGGACTCGAACTTCAGCCTGGCGAACGGACCGCGGCCGCGAATTTCCGCGACGATCTCCTTGAAGCCGCCCTTGGTCCCTTCGCTGGCCGAGATGATCTCCGTGGTCCAGCCCTGGCGCGCGGCAAAGCGCTCATACATCCGGAACAGATCGCCGGCGAACAGCGACGCTTCGTCGCCGCCGGTTCCGGCGCGGATTTCGAGGATGACGTTGCGCTCGTCCATCGCATCCTTGGGCAGGAGCGCGATGCGCAACTCCTGCACCATCGCCTCGCGCCGTTCCGTCAGTGCATGGCGCTCGTCATCCGCCATCTCGCGCATGGCCGGATCGGTCGAGGGATCGGCGATCAGCGTCTCGAGTCCGGCGAGTTCGCCCGCAACCTGGCGATAGGCCTTGATCTTGGCGACCACCGGATCGATCTCGGCAAATTCGCGCGACAGCTTCACGAACGCATCGGGCGTCATCTGGCGCGACAACTCGGCCTCGACCGCGGCATGGCGGGTGAGCAGCGTGTCCAGCTTTCCTTCCGGCAGAGCGGTCACAGTTGCAGCCCTTCAGCAGCTGCGAACGCCTCGAGCCGTTCGCGAATGGTGCCGTCCTGCGGCGGGTGTTCGACCAGCGGCCGCACCAGCGCCTCGACTTTGCCGGCGTCGAGATCGAGCAGCATGGCCTTGACCGCGCCGAGCGCGGATGGCGTCAGCGACATGGCACGAAAGCCTACTCCCACCAGCGCCAGCGCACCGAGTGGCTTGGAGGCCAGTTCGCCGCACAGCGACACCGGCTTGCCGCCGGCGCGGGCTCTGTCGGCAATCATCATTAGTGCACGCAAAACCGGCGCCGAAATCGGATCGAACCGGTCGGCGACACGGCGGTTGCCGCGATCCGCCGCGAACAGGAACTGCACCAGGTCGTTGGAACCGACGGACAGGAAATCCACGCGCGGAATCAGCGTATCGAGCTGGAACAGCAACGACGGCACCTCGACCATCGCGCCGACCTCGACACGATCCGGCAGCTTGTGCCGCCGCCGCCGCAGCGCGGTCAATTCGCGCTCGATCATCTCCTTGCCCTGATCGAACTCGGCGCAGGTCGCAACCATCGGGAACATGATTTTCAGCTCGCGGCCCGCGGCCGCCTGCAGCAGCGCTCGAATCTGGCTGCGCATCAGGCCCGGCCGGTCCAGGCCAAGCCGGATCGCGCGCCAGCCGAGCGCAGGGTTTTCCTCTTGTTCAGCCCGCATATAGGGCAGCACCTTGTCGCCGCCGATATCGAGCGTGCGGAACGTCACCGGCTTGTCGCCCGCGGCGTCGAGCACCGCGCGGTAAAGCGAAAGCTGTTCGCTGATACGCGGCATCTCGGTCGCGATCATGAACTGCAATTCGGTGCGGAACAGCCCGATGCCGCCGGCGCCGGTCTCGGCGAGATGCGGCAGGTCGACCAGCAGGCCCGCATTGATCATCAACGCGACGCTTTGGCCATCCTTGCTGACGCAGGGCTTGTCGCGCAGCGCGCGGTATTGGGCCTGGCGGCGCGCGCGCAGCTTGACGCGCTCGGCGTAGGCGATTTCGATGTCCCCGGGCGGACGCACCCGCACGTCGCCGGTCGAGCCATCGACGATGACGGCGTCGCCGGACTCGACCAGGCCCGTGATGTTGTCAACTTCGCCGACCGCCGCAATCCCGAGCGCGCGGGCGACGATGGCGACATGTGAGGTAGGGCCGCCCTCCTCAAGCAGCAGGCCGCGGAGCTTGCGGCGGTCGTAATCGAGCAGTGCCGCGGGACCCATCGAGCGCGCGACCAGCACAGCGTTGTCCGGCAATTGCTCGCGCGGCGGCGCGTGGTCCTGCCCCAGAAGCTGGCGCATCAGCCGGTTGCCGAGGTCGTCGAGATCGTGAAGCCGCTCGCGGATATAGGGGTCGGTGACGCGCAGCATGCGGGCGCGGGTGTCGGATTGCACGCGCTCAACGCCGGCTTCCGCGGTCAGACCCGTGCTGACGGCCTCGCGCAGCCGATGCAGCCAGCCCTGGTCGTGATCAAAGCTGCGGTAGGCATCGAGCACGTCGCGATGTTCGCCGCCATCGGCGACATCGCGCCGCTCGAGCATCAGATCGAGATCGGCGCGCAACGACGCGATGGCATCGTCAAGACGCTTGATCTCCTTCTGCACGTCGTCGGCGATGACGTTCTTCACCGTGACGCGCGGCTCGTGCAGCACGACATGGCCGAGCGCGATGCCCTCCGAGAGCGGTTGGCCGGCCAGATGCAGCCGCGGCTTGATCGCAGGCTCCGCGCCGGGCTTGGCAATGGCGAGAAGTTCGCCCGAGGCGATCATCTCCGCCAGCACCATCGCCGTGGTCTGCAGCGCCTCCTCTTCCTCCTCCGAATAGGTGCGGCGCGCCCGGTTCTGCACCACCAGGACGCCGAGCGTGTTGCCGGCCCGCAGGATCGGCACGCCAAGGAAGGAGCGGTAGATTTCTTCGCCGGTTTCCGGCCTGAAAGCGAAGGCCGGATGGGTCTGGGCGTCGGAAATGTTGATCGGGTTGGCTTCGCTCGCCACCAGGCCGACCAGGCCCTCGTCCTGGCGCAGCACGGTCTGGTGGACCGCTTCGCGGTTGAGGCCCTCGGTGGCGTAGAGCTCGAGTGTGCCGTCCACCCGCAGCACGTAGACGGAGCACACCTCCGCCACCATGTTGGCGGCAATCAGCAC
>JAFKKQ010000243.1 GCA_017304505.1 Hyphomicrobiales bacterium
CAATCCGCGTGCGCGAGTGGAAAATCACTTTCATGGAGCAGCAGACCAAACCCGACCCCAAGACTCCCCTTGGGGTTTGGCAGGGTCAGTTCAACAAACTGCGCGCGCCCAATATCTATAACTTGCGCTCGGATCCGTTCGAGCGCGGCACCCAAAGCATAAATTATGGCGATTGGCAGGCCCATCGGGTATTTCTGCTCGTTCCGTCGCAGGCGGTCGTCGCGCAATGGCTTGAAAGTTTTAAGGACTTTCCGCCGCGGGCGAAGGCGGCAAGCTTTACGATCAGCGACGCGATGGAAAAGATCACGACTACGGGGTCAGGCAGTAACTGAAGCGTACGTTCGTCGCGCGGGCGCCCTGTTTCTTGTTCCTTGCGCACCATCAGTGCCAGGTTGACGGTTTGTGGTATGCGCCGCCACCGGGAATCCTCGGCTTCCTCGAAGCGCCGGGACTGGCCGGCAGTCGACCGCAATACGATCTCGCCGCGATCCACCTGCCATGCCGCTGGAACTGATTGGAGTGAACAAAACGCGACAATTCAAGGCTCCTTCGTCAAGAAGGGGACGAAATCCGATTCGATGCGAATCGATCGCGACCTCAGCCTGCGAACGCTTGTCGCAGAGCAGAGCGGTGAGAATGGCGGCCACGCCATTGAGTGGCCATCCTCCCGCGCCATATTGGATGGTGTCGCTGCCTCAGCCGTCCCATCCGGCCGCGCGGGCAATCTGCCACCGCACACCAGAGGATACCTGGCGTGGACCAGATGGATTATTTCATCCAAACCGGCTTCGTTTTCGGCAACCATATTGCGCTCTGGGCCCTCTCGGTTCTCGTCTTCGTTGGCGTGTTCATGCTGTCTGTGACGGCGCGCCGCGTGGTCACCGAGCGTTTGTCGGGTCAGGCGAATTCTTCTCAGGCTCTCGCGCGGGCCGTGACCACGCTGCTGCAGAGCACGCACCGATTCTTCATTTTTGCCGTCGCGCTCGGTCTGGCCAAGCAGCTTCTCGTGCTGCCTGGACCCGTCGATCGGATCGCGCGTGGTATCGTATTGGTTGCCACGCTGATCCAGGTCGGCATGTGGGCGGGAAACGTCGCCACGGCGCTCATCGACCGCCAGTTGCGTCTCTCGCACA
This sequence comes from Hyphomicrobiales bacterium, assembly GCA_017304505.1. Classification (GTDB taxonomy): domain Bacteria; phylum Pseudomonadota; class Alphaproteobacteria; order Rhizobiales; family Xanthobacteraceae; genus Z2-YC6860. The sequence continues at coordinate 1,134 of JAFKKQ010000243.1, forward strand.
AGCGCGATCCCGCAAGCGCCGGCGCCGCGCAGATCATCCGCGTGTCCTGTCTCGCCGTTGTCTGGTCCGCTATTCTGCTGATGGGGCTGAGCAACTTCGGCATCGACATCACCGGCCTCGTCGCTGGCCTCGGTGTCGGCGGCATCGCGGTCGCTTTCGCGCTTCAGAGCGTGCTGAAGGACTTGTTCGCGTCGCTCGCGATTATTCTCGACAAGCCGTTCGTGGTCGGCGACTTCATCATTTTCGATGATCAGCTCGGCACCGTGGAGCGCATCGGCCTGAAGACTACGCGGGTGCGCTCGCTGTCCGGCGAGCAGATTTCTGTTTCCAACGATGCACTCCTGGCGACGCGCCTACGCAACTTCAAGCGAATGGAGGAGCGGCGGGTGGTGTTCAGCCTGGTGACACATTTCGGCGCACCGGCCGATATGCTTGAGGAATTTCCGTGCTATATGCGATCGACGATCGAGGGCATCGAGGGTGTCCGCTTCGATCGCTCGCATCTCGCCGAGATCACCGAAACGGGGCTGCGGTTCGAAACCGTCTATTACGTCCTCAGTCCTGACTACAACATCTATATGGACATCCATCAGCGCATCCTCGTCAGCGCGGCGCGATGGTTCGAGCGCAACGGGCTGCAGTTCGCGCATCCGACGCGGCGTCTTCTGTTCGATCCGCAAGACATGAAACGGGCGGCTGCAGTGTCGACACCAAAGCGGACGGACATCCGCGCGCTGTCGTGATCGTCGGAGGACGCAGCCCTCGCGTGGCGGCTACTTGCGCACCATCAGCATCGGATTGGCTGTTTCCGGCACACGCCGCCAGCGCGCATCCTCGGCCTCCTCGAAGCGCCAGGACTGGCCGGCGGCCGAGCGCAACACGATCTCTCCGCGATCCATCTGCCACGTCGCCGGCGCGAAGCGCGTCACCGCGGCGTCGCACGGCTGCTGCACGCGGACGGCGAATTCGTCGCCCGCGGCCGTAGAGGTGAGCGTTAGCGCACAAATGGCGCGACCGGTGCGGCGAACGATCGACCATTCGCCGGCGACCTGTTCGGCAGTCTTTGGTGCGGGCCCCAGCGACGACGCATTCTGGATGAACAAGATGCCTTCGCCGGGGCGCGGCGCCTCGAACATCCCGTTCTCCACCTCGCTGAACTCGAGCACGGAGTTGCCCTGGCCATCGAGCAGGCGAAGGAAGTCGTTTTCGGCCATCTGCCAGCCAACGATGTCGCGAATGAATGCGAAGTGCACGGCGCAGCCCGGATCAAACTCGACACGCTTGCCGACTTTGCCAGCATCATTCCGAAACGTGATGGTGCAGGTTTTCTCGCGGTCGGCGTTGGAGAACTCCCAACTGCCCACCATTGTGCGCCGCTCCTGCGCGGGTTCGTTCTGCTGCGGAATCGGCGGCTCGGTCACGACCTCATTAGGCGGCACGGGCGCCTGCGCGGCCAAAGGCGCCGCGAATGCGACTGACAATGCCATCGTCCACAGGACGGTTCGGACCATGCGCGGACGATATCACGCCTGTTTCTGCGGTGGCCAGGGCGTCTCGGGCACCGGTGTCAGCGGCGGCTTGCCGTCGGCCCAGACCAGAAGATTGTCGACCACGAGCTGCTCCATCTTCTGCCGGGTGTAGACGCTCGCCGAGCCCAGATGGGGGAGCAGCACAATGTGATCCATTTCCAGGTAGCCCTTCGGCACCTCCGGCTCGTTGACGAACACGTCGAGGCCGGCGGAATGGATGGTGCGATCCTTCAGCGCCTTGATCAGCGCGTTGTCATCGATCACCGAACCGCGCGCCATGTTGATGACGATGCCGCGCGGTCCCAGCGCCGTCAGCACTTCGGTATTGATCAGGTGCCGGGTTGCAGCACCCCCGGGCGTGATGACGATCAGCGTATCGACGTCGCGCGCCATGTCGACCAGCTTGGGATAGTAGCGATAGGCGACGCCGGGCTGCGGGTTGCGGCTGTGATAGGCGATCGGCACGCCGAAGCCTTCAAGGCGCCGCGCGATGGCCTTGCCGATGCGACCGAGGCCGACGATGCCGATGGTGCGGTCGCGCAGCGTGGCCGCGCTCAACGGATATTGCCCCTCTTTCGGCCATCGTCCCGCCCGAATAAAACGGTCCGCCTGCGGAAACTCGCGGATGGTGCACAACAACAGACCGATGGTGGTATCGGCCACCTCCTCGTTCAGCACGTCCGGTGTGTGCGTTACGGTGATGCCGTGCCCGGCGGCATATTTGACGTCGATGTTGTCGTAGCCGACGCCGAAGCTCGACACCAATTCGAGCCTCGGAAAGCGCGCCATCATGTCGCCTTTCATGGCGTAAGGCGCGCCCGTTACCGCAGCGCCCCGGATGGCGGGGGCAACCTTGGCGATCAGCGTTTCGGCATTCGCGTCGTGCGGGATGACATGCAAATTGAACCGTGCCGCGAGTCCATCGACGATGATCTTTTTCGGCACACCAATCAGCACCACATCTGCCCGGTCTGCAGCCATCGTCCTGACCTCCTGTCTGTCGGCTAGGGCGCAGCCGCCAATTTCCGTCGACCTGGAACGCGCGCGCCTCGGAATTGCGAAATACCCTGTCGGACCCGGCGGCCTGAAGTCAATGGCGGGCGGCAGAACACGGACATTCGTGTGCCGTGGGCGCGTTCCCGTCCTCCGTTTCGATGCCTCGGATGCTATGGCCGACAAAACCGCAGGTTATCGGCCCAACATTGCCGTCGTTCGCCGGCCTGTGCTAGCAAAACCCGTCATTTGCAGCGCGAGGCGCGAGGAGAGTTTTCGATGGCACAAGAGACGCAGCGGATCGGATGGATCGGCATGGGCCGCATGGGCTATTCGATGGCTGAGCGGCTGCTCAAGGCCGGACACGATGTGTCGATCTGGAATCGCACGCGTGCCAAGGCCGAGCCGCTCGCCAAGCTTGGCGCCAAGCTTGGCGGCAAGGTGGTCGACAAGCCGTCGGACCTCGCCGATGTCGACGTTCTGTTCTCCATCGTCTCCGAAGGCAAGGACGTCGAGCAGGTCTATTTCGGCAAGGACGGCGTGCTGTCCGGCAACAAGACGCCGCGCATCCTCGTCGATTGCTCCACCATCGCGGTCGAGGAATCGGTTGGGATCCGCAAGCGCCTGAAGGACCGCGGCGCCGATTTCATCTGTGCGCCGGTGAGCGGCAATGCCAAGGTCATCAAGGCCGGCAAACTGTCGTCGGTCTGCTCGGGGCCGGAGGCCGCCTTCAAGGCGGCCGAGCCGCTGATCAAGGTGTTCGCGCCCAAGGGCGTGTCCTATGTCGGCGAGGGCGAGCTCGCGCGCGTTTGCAAGATCGCGCACAACGTCATGCTCGGCGTGGTGATCCAGAATCTGATCGAGATCACGCTCTTGGTGAACAAGATGGGCGTGCCCCGCCATGCCTTCCTGTCGTTCCTCAACAATGGCGTGATGGGCTCGATGTTCACCGCCTACAAGTCGCCGGCGCTGGTCAATCTTGATTGGACAACGACCTTCACGCCGGAGCTTCTCCGCAAGGACCTCGACCTCGGCCTGGCGCTTGCCGACGAGATCGACGTGCCGATGCCGATTACCGCAGCGACGCGCGCGATCCTGCAGATGCATATTGGCCATGCGTCGGCGCAGAAGAACCCCGAGGAATACCTCGCCAAGGACTTCGCCACGCTGATGGAGACCTTGGCGCTGTCTTCGGGGATGAAGCTCGAAAGCGAGAACAAGCAGGTTCCGACCGGTCTGGAATAGGGCACAAGCCTTTCGGGCCGCAGCAATACCACCGGCCGGCGGTCCCGCGTGGCGGGGCCGCCGGCTTTTTGGCGGCCGTTGCGATGGACGCGCGGCGCATTCAGACGCTAACCTTCCGTCAGGTGGCCGCACGGCCATCTGAGGGGAGGCCCCGATGTCGCGTGTCGTCGCTGCGATTCTGACATACGCTCTGGCGACAGGCGTGCCGTCCGGTAACGCACAAGCGCACGACGGCCGTCTGGCCGCCATCGCGGCGAGCAAAACGATCAAGATCGCCCATCGCACCGACGCGGTGCCATTTTCCTTCGTCGACCACGACAAGAACGTCGCCGGTTACACCATCGACATTTGCAAGGAGGTCGTGACCTCGTTGGCCCGCCAGCTCAAGATTCCGGCCCTCAATATCCAGTGGGTTCCTGTCACCACCCAAGCACGGTTCGATGCCGTCGCCAGCGGCAAGGCCGACCTCGAATGCGGCGCCAGCACCGTTACGCTCTCGCGCATGAAGGAGGTCGACTTCTCCAATTACATTTTCGTCGAGAGCACAGGTCTTGCGGTCGGCGCATCGGTCAATGTGAATAAGGTCGAAGACCTCGCGGGCAAGAAGATTGCGGTGATTGCGGGCACTAGCAATGAAAAGGTGATGGCGGCCAAGAACGAGCAACTGCAGCTTCACGCCACCCTGGTGCAGGTGGCGAACCGTGATGAGGCCGTCGCCGCGCTCGAAAGCGGTCACGTTGATGCGTTCGCGAGCGATAAGCTGCTGCTGTACGGAGCCCAATTCAAAAACCCGCAGGCGCTTCGCGCGCTGTCCGACGATCTGTCCATCGAGCCCTATGCGATCGTGCTTCCTAGGGGGGACTGGGAGTTGCGCCTTGCCGTGAATACGGCTCTTGCGGAAATTTACCGCAGCGGTGAGGTGGAGAAGATTTTCGGCCAGTGGTTCGGCACGCTCGGGCTGCGGCCGGGCTCCTTGCTCAAAGCGGTCTACATGCTGGGTGCCGTGGCGAAGTGACGGCGAATACGGCGGCCGCCGCACCGAGGCATCCGATTGACGTGAACCAAATTCTCGTGACTCTATCCGCTCAGAATTTCATCGACATAGGAAACGGTCATGCGCCAGAAATCCGTCCTTACCATCGACGATGCCCGCAAGATGATGGCCGCCTGCAAGGTCGAAGCGCAAAAGAACAAATGGGCTGTCACCATCGCTATTCTTGACGAACATGGCGCCGCGCTTCTGCTGGAGCGGTTGGACGGCGCGGGGCCGATGTCGGCGGAGGTTGCGATGGGCAAGGCGCGCACCGCGGCGCTGACCGGCCGGCCGACGAAGTTCTTTGAAGATCGCATCAAGGATCGCCCGGCTTTCCTGACGTTTCCGACACCGGGCGTGATGTTCCAAGGCGGCGCTCCGATCATCCATCAGGGCGATTGCATCGGTGCCATCGGCGTATCCGGCGTGCAGTCGCACGAGGACGAGCAGGTCGCCAAGGCCGGCATCGCCGTCTTGGGCTGATTGTCTGCTCTTCACGGATGTCATGCGCGGCTTGGCCCAGGCAGTTGCTATTCGCAAAACGAAGTCCGTTCATGCCAGCGAAAGCGGGCATCCCGTTCGTTGGCCGAACACAGGATGCATGCTTTCGCTGGCATGAGCGGGCCCGAATCGGGCCGAAGCAGCGATGTTCTAAACCTTAAAGCTTTTCTGCACCGATGGCGGAAACAAATCCTCCGGCGCGAGCTTGCGGTGGCAGACGCCCTGCTCGAAGGCATATTGCAGAAACGCCTCCAGCGTCGTGCGATTCTGCTCGATGCCGTAGGGCATCAGGTCCTTGCCGACGATGTCCTGCATGCGCTTGGCGAACTCGTAGCCCCACGGCAGCGGCAGGACCGAGCTGGTGTTGTTGAGCGCGCGCTCGACGCTTCGGCGGCGCGCCTCATCGAACGCCTTGAACAGATTGGCCACCACCCACGAATTGCGTTCGACGATCTCGCGCTTGAGCGCCACCGCGTGCATGATCGCGTAGATGCCGGTTTCCTTGACGTATTTCATTTCCACGTCGAGGTAATCCGGGAACAGCCGCACCACGTTCGGGTGACCTTGTTCGAACGACTGCGGCGGGTGCGCTGACAGCGCCGCATCGATCTCGCCCGACACCAGCATGGCGCTGAGGCTTTTGTCTGGAGCCGGTGTGTAATTGATGCCTTTCGGCAGATTGAGCTTCACCTTTTCCATGCGGCCCGGCTGATCGACACCGGCCTGAATCCATTGGATCGAGGTGAGATCGATGCCGAACTGGTGCGCGATCAGGCCGCGCGAATAGATAGAAGCCGTCTGCGCCCATTCCGGAATGCCGATCCGCTTGCCCTTGAGATCGGCCGGCGATTTCACCGGGCCATCACGCCGGACGTAGAACGAAGAATGCCGTGGCACGCGCGAGGGAAACACGGGGATCGCGACCAGCGGCGCATTGCCCTGCGACACCAGCGAGCAGTATTTGCCCATCGAGACTTCCGAACAATCGAAGTCCCAGTAGGTAAACTGTCGAAAGAAGATTTCTTCGATCTGCAGATTGAGTGCTGTGAGGGCGACACCCTCCACTGGCACGCGGCCGTTCACCAGATCGGTGACATGATCGTAGTGGCTGATAGCAAGATTAAGCGGCAAAAGGCTCAAAGGATCGACTCCATCTGTTTAATTGGCTGTTTGTGATCGTCGTTGCGCGACCCCGGCTCAAATCGCGCCGGTTGCGGTCGGGCCGCCGTGGGGCCGATGGCGCTTGACGGCGTCGGGATTGGTCGAATCGACGCCCATGTAGACGCCGCGCTCCCAGCTTCGTTTCAGCGGGTCGCGCACCTTGAGCGTCATCCTGCCGATATGCTGAACTTCGATATCGACCGTCTCGCCGTCCTGCAGAAAGCCCAAGCCCTCGTGATTGGTGCCGCAGGCGATGAGATCGCCGGAGTTCATGGTCATCACGGTTGTGGCCCATTCGACCAGCTCGGGAACGCGGTGCTCCATGTCGTCGGTATTGTAGTTGTGGCGAAGCTGGCCGTCGTTCCAGAACCGCACGATCAGGTTGTTGGGGTCTTTCACCTCATCGGCCGTGGCAATGCACGGCCCGATCGGTGCGAAGGTGTCGAACGATTTGCCGAGCCAACTCGTCAACGGCGTCGCCGGCCAGGTGCGCCGGCCCTGTTCGCGCGCCGAGACGTCGATGAGGCCGGTGTAGCCGAATACGGCGCTTTTCCAGTTGGCGGCCTTCACCATCTTGGCGGGCCCCTTCATCACCAGTGCCAACTCGGCCTCGTGCATGAACGCCCAGGGCACAGTGTACTCGGGCAGCACGATGGTGTCGCCCGGCCCGATCACCGCATCGGGATTCTTCATGAACATGTTGAGCGGCCGCGCCTCGCGCTGGGCGTGCTCCCAGTAATTGGCGATACAGCAGAGGATTTTTCCGGGGCGAGGCAGCGGTGCTTTCAACCGCACCTCCGCCATCGGAAGCGCGGCGGCCGAAGCGGCGAGTTGCTCCAGGCTTGGCCGCAGCCGGTCATAATCGTCGATGATGCCCTGCATGGTGAGTTGCGGTGTGTGCCCCGCCGTCACCGCGCCGGAAATATCGACCACGCCGCGGCCGGTCACGAGGCCCGGCCGCGCGGCGTCGGTCGCGCCCGACTGAAACAGCACGAGTTTCACGAAACCCTCCCCGCTTTATCGTTAGGTCAAAATACAGCACATCCGCGGGGCTCCAGCCAGCCGGGTTATGCGGCGCATATCAGGTCTGACGGCAAGAGGGCGTGAAATTGCCTCGCTTCGGGGGGTGCGATATCGTTTGTATCAAATGAGGCGATGAACGATCCTCGACAACGATAGGGTGGATCACAATGGCTGTCATCAAGGTCACCGATATCGCTTATGCGCGGCTGCGCGCGCCCGATCTCGACCTGCAGGCGGAGTTCCTTGAGAATTTCGGGATGGTGAAGGCTGCGCGCACCGGCAACGCCATCTATTATCGCGGCACCGATCCGGTGCACCACATCCACATCACTGAAAAAGGCGAACCGAAATTTGTTGGTCTTGCCTATCACGCGGCAAGCGAAGACGATCTGAAGACCGTGGCCAAGCTGCCCGGTTCCTCCGGCATCGAACACCTCGACGAGCCGGGCGGCGGTCAGCGCGTCCGCCTGACCGAGCCGAACGGTTACCAGATCGAAGTCGTGTGGGGCATGGACAAGGTGCCGGAAATTCCGGCGCCGCGTCAGGCGCTCAATTCGGGGGCGGCGCCCATCGCACGCGCCGGCGAAATGATGCGGTTGCCGAGAGGGCCATCACGGGTGAAGCGCGTCGCCCACGGCGTACTCGGCACGCCAAAGGTCAAGGACACCGTCAACTGGTTCCGTCATCACCTCGGCTTCATCTGCTCGGACGACGTCTACGCCGGCAGCAAGGACAACCTGATCGGATCGTTCAACCGCTGTGACCGCGGCGATACCTACGTCGATCATCATGTGTTCTTCGCCATCAGCCATGACCACGCCGGCCTGAACCACATCTCGTTCGAGGTGCAGGACATGGATGACGTATTCATGGGCCATCACCACATGCGCGACACCGGTAAGTACGAGCACATGTGGGGGATCGGCCGGCATCTGCTCGGCAGCCAAGTTTATGACTATTGGGCCGACCCGTGGCGGCGCGTCCACGAACACTGGGCCGACAGCGACCGGCTCAACATCAAGAACGGCTCGAACTTGGTGCCGGCCGAGGAGGCCCTCGTTTCGCAATGGGGCGAGCCGCCGCCGGAGAAGTTCATCACCCACGTCAGCGCATGACGGCACGCCGGCGGCGTTGGCGTTGACCGCCGTTTTTCCCGCGCGGCTTTAGAATCCGGTTGCCATGCCCCGCGAAAGCGGGGCATCCCTTTCCCGCACCCCGCAGGGGACGGGATCGCTCGGCGGCGCCGGGAAATGAAAAGAGGACGAACGAGTAGAATATGGCCAACAAGATCATCGCCATCGAGGAACACTTCACATCGCCCACGCTGCGCGAGCTCGTCAGCCCGAAGCCCGGGATGATCCAGGACAAGCTCAACGAGCTTGCCGGCATCCGCATCAAGGAAATGGACGAGGCCGGCATCGACATGCAGGGCCTGTCCGAAAACAACCCGGCCGCGCACAATCTTGATCCCGAAACCGCTGTGAAGGCCGCACGCGGCTCCAACGACTTCCTCTACGAGACAATCCAGGCCAATCCGTCGCGATTCTTCGGCTTTGCCGCCCTGCCATTGCCAGACCCGAAAGCAGCGGCGGACGAACTGGAGCGCGCCGTCACCAAGCTCGGCTTCAAGGGTGCGATGATCATGGGAACGACGAACGGCCAGTTCCTCGACGAAAGGAAATTCCGCCCGATCTTCGAACGTGCCGCCAAGCTCGACGTGCCGGTCTACATCCACCCATCGCCGGTGAAGCCCGAGATCATAGAGGCGTTCTTCAAGGATCACGTCGCGCTGTCCGGCGCGCCGCTGGGTTTTGGCCTCGAAACGCTGACGCACACGTTCCGCCTCATCACCTCGGGGCTGTTCGACGAATATCCGGCGCTGAAGATCATCGTCGGCCATCTCGGTGAAACCGCGCCGTACACGCTGTGGCGTACCGAGCATAACCTCGACAAGATGATGAAGATGCCGAAGCTCCTCGGCGAATATTATCGCGCGCACTCCTGGCTCACCACCAGCGGTGCCTTCTCCAACTCGGCGCTGGCCTGCGCCATTGCCGAGATGGGCGTGGAGCGCATCATGTTCGCGGTCGACTGGCCCTACATCAACAATGCGCTTGGCACCAAGTGGCTGAAGCAGGCGCCGGTTAGCGACAACGACCGCGCGCTGATCTTCGAAGGCAACGCCCGCAAGCTGCTGAAGCTCTGACCAACGAAACGGCCGGGGTCCGGACGGCACGCATGCCGGACCCTGGACGCCGCGCGCCAGAGCGCGCATAGAGGCGCAAGCAAACCGAGGCTTGCTCCATGAATGCTGCTCCGAAAACATTGCGCCGGCTGTCCGACCTCGACCAGGCCGGTCTCATCCCGGCCGAGAAGCGTGCCGTGCTGGAACAGGTCGCGGCGCGCTACGCCATCGCCGTCACGCCGGCGATGGAGGCGCTGATCGACCGTGGCGATCCCAACGATCCCATCGCGCAACAGTTCGTTCCCGATCCGGCGGAACTCGACGTTGTGCCACAGGAGCGCGCCGATCCGATCGGCGATCACGCCCACAGCCCCGTGGATGGCATCGTCCATCGCTATCCCGACCGCGTGCTGCTCAAGCTCACGCATGTCTGCGCGGTCTACTGCCGCTTCTGCTTCCGCCGCGAAATGGTTGGCCCCGACGCCGAGCCGCTGACGCCGGCGCAACTCGACGCCGCGCTCGGCTATATCGCGGCCCATCCCGACATCTGGGAGGTAGTGCTGACCGGCGGCGATCCGCTGGTTCTGTCGGCGCGGCGGCTGCGCGATGTCATGGTGCGGCTCTCAACCATCGCCCACGTCAAGGTGATCCGGGTTCACAGCCGCGTGCCGATTGCCGATCCAGCGCGCATCACCGGTGAATTGGTCCGCGCGCTCAAGGTCGAGGGCAAGGCCACCTACGTGGTGGCGCACGCCAATCACGCCCGCGAATTGACGTCCGCCGCGCGCGAGGCTTGCGCGCGCATCATCGACGCCGGCATTCCGATGTTGAGCCAGTCGGTGCTGCTCGCCGGCGTCAACGACGACCCGCAAACGCTCGCCGCTTTGATGCGGGCGCTGGTCGAATGCCGCATCAAGCCGTACTATTTGCATCACGGCGACCTCGCGCCCGGGACCGCGCATTTGCGCACCTCGATCGAGCGCGGCCAGGAATTGATGCGTGTGCTGCACGGGCGCTACTCCGGCCTGTGCCAGCCGACCTACGTGCTCGATATTCCGGGCGGTCACGGCAAGTCGCCGGTCGGCCCGAGCTATCTCTCACGCGACGACGAGGGACGCACCCAGGTCGAGGACTTCAACGGAGGGCTGCATTGCTATCCGCCCGAACCCTGACCGCACAAGACGTGATCCGCCTGCTGGATCTCAAGCCGCATCCGGAGGGCGGGCGTTTCCGCGAGACCTTCCGCGATACGCAAACGCTCGAGGGCGGGCGCGCTGCCTCGACCGTCATCTACTTCCTCTTGGCGCGCGGCGAACGCTCACATTGGCACCGGGTCGACGCCGTCGAAACGTGGCACTGGTACGCTGGCGCGGCGCTGGCACTGTCGATCGGCAGCGCCGCCCATGTTATCCGTCTCGGCCCCGACCTCGCTTTGGGCGAGCGCCCGCAAGCGATCGTGCGGGCTCATGCGTGGCAAGCGGCGATAAGCCTCGGCGACTGGACGCTGTGCGGCTGCACCGTCGCGCCCGGCTTCGAGTTTTCGGGATTCGAGTTGGCGCCGAAGGACTGGGAGCCCGCAAGCTCAGGCTAGATACTGCCCGCCGTTGGCGGTGAGCGTCGATCCGGTGATGAAGCCGGCGTCGTCGGACGCCAGGAACACCACGCAGCGCGCGATGTCCTCGGGCTCGCCGAGCCGGCCGACCGGAATCAGCGGCAGGATGCTCTTTTCCAAAACATCCTTCGGCACCGCCTGCACCATCTCGGTGTTGACGTAGCCCGGAGCGATGGCGTTGACGGTGATGCCGGCGCGCGCGCTCTCCTGCGCCAGCGCCTTGGTGAAGCCGATCTCGCCGGCCTTGGCGGCGGAATAATTGGTCTGGCCGAACTGTCCTTTCTGGCCGTTGATCGAGGAGATGTTGACGATGCGGCCGAACCTGCGTGCACGCATGCCGTCGATGACATTACGGCACATATTGAACAGTGAATTGAGATTTGTGTCGATCACCGCGGTCCACTGTTCGGGCTTCATGCGGTGAAGCTGTGAGTCGCGGGTGATGCCGGCATTGTTCACCAGCACTTCGACGGGGCCGAGGTCGGCTTCAACCTGCTTGATGCCGGCGGCGCAGGCTTCGAACGAGGACACGTCCCACTTGTAGACGGCAATGCCGGTTTCGGCCTTGAAGGTCTGCGCGGCCGTATCGTTGCCGGCATAACTGGCTGCGACCGTGTAGCCCGCCGCTTTGAGCGCCTTCGAGATGGCCGCCCCGATTCCACGTGTGCCGCCGGTCACCACTGCGACGCGAGACATCGATCTCTCCCATGTTTGACGCTCTCTTCCTGGCGTCTTCAAATGGCAGCTTAAAGACGGAAACGACAACGGGCCACGGCTTTAAGCCGTGGCCCGCCATTCTTTTTGCATCGCGGTTTGCGGTGCGAAACAAAAAGCTCAGCGTTCAACGCGCTTAACGTTCAACGCACATGGCAATTCCCATGCCACCTCCGATGCAGAGCGTGGCAAGCCCCTTCTTGGCGTTACGCTTTTGCATTTCAAAAAGCAGCGTTGTCAGCACGCGGGCGCCGGACGCGCCGATCGGATGGCCGATGGCGATGGCGCCGCCGTTGACGTTGACCTTGCCGGTGTCCCAGCCGAGGTCTTTGTTTACCGCGCAGGCCTGCGCGGCAAACGCCTCGTTGGCTTCGATCAGATCGAGGTCGTCGGTTTTCCAGCCGGCTTTCTTCAACGCCGCTCGCGACGCCGGGATCGGTCCGGTGCCCATGATCGCCGGATCGACACCTGCCTGTGCCCAGGAGACGATGCGCGCCAGCGGCGTCTTGCCGAGTTTCGCCGCTTCCGCCGCCGTCATCAGCACCACGGCCGCGGCACCGTCATTAATGCCCGAAGCGTTGGCCGCCGTCACCGTGCCTTCCTTGTCGAAGGCCGGGCGCAGCTTGGAAACCGACTCCATCGTGACGCCGGATTTCGGATATTCGTCAGTATCGACCACGATGTCGCCCTTGCGCGACTTCACGGTGACCGGGACGATTTCATCCTTGAAGCGGCCGGATTTCTGCGCGGCCTCCGCCTTGTTCTGCGAGGCCACCGCAAACTCATCCTGTTGCGTTCGCGTGATCTGCCATTTCTTGGCGACATTCTCGGCCGTGTTGCCCATGTGATAGCCATTGAAGGCATCCCACAGGCCATCCTTGATCATGGTATCGACCATCTCGAACGAGCCCATCTTCACGCCGTTGCGCAGATGTTGGCAGTGTGGCGCCTGGCTCATCGATTCCTGCCCACCGGCCACTACGATGTCCGAATCGCCATTGACGATGGCCTGGTAGCCGAGCGCGACCGCACGTAGGCCTGAACCGCAGAGCTGGTTCACGCCCCAGGCAGGGCTCTCAACCGGAATGCCGGCAGCAATCGATGCCTGCCGCGCCGGGTTCTGTCCCTGACCCGCGGTCAGGATCTGGCCCATGATGACCTCGGAAACGCGGCCGCCTTCGACGCCTGCGCGCGCGAGCGCCGCCTGGATGGCGGTCTTGCCCAATTCATGAGCCGGAAGACCGGAAAGGGCCCCGTTGAATGCCCCGACTGGGGTGCGAGCCGCGCTGACGATGACGATATCGTCCCTCATAGTGGAATTCTCCATATCGGCGGCAGGGTCCGTGGAGGGGCCCGTCGCGGGGTCCGTGACAGTGCGTGGCCAGGCGCTGCATCGCGCCCAGCCCACACTGTCCAATATGAGGGGGGTTTCGCCGCATCGCAAGAATTCCCCGCGTTCCGACGGTTTTCGTCATGATTTTCGGGCTTTGGACGGGACCGGCACTGCACAAATCAGTGGCCGTCCGTTTGGAAACCGCTTAGCCTTGCCACGGGGCAGGCAGGGGGAGCGTGAGGTCAGATGGCGAAGTCGGAAGAGCCGATCACGATCAAGAAGTACGCCAACCGGCGGCTCTACAACACGGGGACCAGCACGTATGTGACGCTCGAAGACCTTGCAGCGATGGTGAAGTCCGGCGACGACTTTGTGGTCTACGACGCTAAGACCAACGAGGACATCACCCGCTCCGTGCTGACCCAGATCATCTTCGAGCAGGAGAACAAGGAGGGCGGACAAAACCTCCTTCCGATCAATTTCCTGCGTCAGCTCATCCGCTTCTACGGCGACAGCATGCAGATGCTGGTGCCGCGCTACCTTGAGGTTTCGCTGGACTCGCTTACGCGCGAGCAAGCCAAGTTCCGCGAGCAGATTTCGCAAGCCTTCGGCATGGGCGGCTTCGGCGGCATCGAGGATCAGGTGCGCCGGAACATGGAGATGTTCGAGCGCACCTTTGCGATGTTCGCGCCGTTCGCGCGCCAGGGCGGCCAAAGCAGCCAGGGCACGCCCGAGCCCGAAAAGGAAACCAAGCCGGCCGGCAACGCCGGCGGCACGGGCGGTGGCGACATCAACGACCTCAAGCGGCAAATGGAAGAGATCCAGCGCCGCCTCGATCGTCTTGGCGATAAAGACAAGTAGGCGCGCACCATCCGTCATCGGAGCGGGCGCGGACAAGGTGAGGGCGGGCTCGGGGCCCGCCCTCTGAGTTCGTGCCGCCTGAGGAGACCGACGGTCGCAGGCGGTACGTCCTCATCGCTTCGTCGACGCGGTATCTTCCCGCTCGACGCGGTTTAGGCGTGGCCGAGCGGCAGCGCCACAAACCGCGTGCCGTTGCCCGATTGCACCCGCATCAGCACGCTGGTCCGGCCTTGATCCTTGGCTTGCGTGAGCGCGTGGCGGACCTGGCCGACGTTCGATACCGATTTGCCGGCGACATCGAGGATCACGTCCCCGGTCTGCAAGCCGTGCTCGGCGGCCGCACTGTCGGGATCGACGCCGGTGATCACCAGTCCCTTGCCGCCGGCGCCGGCCACTTGATCGGCCGGCGCAAGCGTCAGGCCGAGATGCGGCACGTCATGGCCCGACGTGTCGCTGTTGTCGTCAGCCTTGGCCTGCTTGTCGTTCGGCATCTGGCGCAACGTCAGCGCGATCGTCTTCTGCTCGCCGTTGCGCCGAACGCTGAGCGTCACCTTCGCGCCGGGCGTCATCGCACCGATCTTCTTGGCGAGATCGCGCGAATCCTTGACCGCGTCGCCGTTGACGGCGGTGATGACATCGCCGGTCTGGATGCCGGCCTTGGCCGCCGGTCCGCCGTCCTGCGCTTCGTCAACAATGGCGCCTTCGGCATTCTTCATGCCGAGGCTGTCGGCCATCTCGGCGCTCACGGCCTGGACCTTGACGCCGATCCAGCCGCGCGCGACATAGCCGTGCTCCTTGAGCTTGGCGACCACGGTCTTCACGGTGTCGGCCGGAATGCCGAATCCGATGCCGACCGAACCGCCCGACGGCGAGTAGATCGCCGTGTTCACCGCAATCACCTGGCCCTCGGTGTTGAAGGCCGGACCGCCGGAGTTGCCCTTGTTGATCGGCGCGTCGATCTGGATGAAGTCGTCATAGGGGCCGGAGCCGATGTCGCGGCCGCGCGCCGACACGATGCCGGCCGTTGCCGTTCCGGTGAGGCCGAACGGATTGCCCACCGCGACCACCCAGTCGCCGACGCGCGGCGGCTTGTCGGCAAAGGTCACGAACGGGAAGTTCTTCTCGGCATCGACCTTGATCAGCGCGAGGTCGGTCTTCTGATCGGTGCCGACCACCTTGGCGGTGTAGGTCTTGCCGTCATCGGTTTTGACCTGGACCGTCTTGGCGTGATCGACCACGTGGAAGTTGGTGACGGCGTAACCGTCGGCGGAAATGAAGAAGCCCGAGCCCAGGCCGGTGATCATCTGCCGGCCGTGCGGCATCTGCCGAAGGCCGGGGAAGCCCGGCATGCCGAATTCGCGAAAGAAGCGCTGCAGCGAATCGTTGTCGCCGAACTGCTCCATTCCGCTGCCGACGGTCTTGTCATCCTGCTCGATCTTCACCCGCACCGAAATAACCGCGGGCTTTACCTTTTCGATCAGATCGGCAAAGCCGGCTTGCGGCTGAACTTCGATCGCATGCGCGGCCGTGCCCTCGAAGGCGATCGGCCGATAGCCCGGCCCGGCCAGCATCACGGCCACGCCGATCGCGGCCGCGGAGGCAAGAAGCACGAGCCTGCGCTTCGCCAGAATGCGACGCGTCTTGGGAAGAATGTCTTCGGTGATCTTGGTTGGGATTTTCGGCTTCATGGCCAGTCTCCATCATCGTTGCCCGCGCCTGAGCGGCGTTCATGGCTTCAATGCGCAATGATGACGATTGCACCTTACGGTGCGCTGGCGACGGAATTAATCCTTGTTCATGCTGGCCGAACGTCAGCAAATTCGGCTTGTCGAGTCGCATGCCGGGCGAAATGCCGCACCCCGCTTCACGCGGCCATCGAAGCGGTGGCGCAATATCCGGAAACGGTTCGGACGATGCGTGTTCCTTAGATGCGCGGTTTTCTGCGCCGGTCGACGGGAACCGTATTCCCCCAAGGGCGGTCGACTGCCGCAAGGCCAATCAGCGCGCCTTGCAGGTAATCGCACCCCCATTGGGTCAACGCATCCGCGGTGGCCTCGTCCTGAACCCATTCCGCGACAGTCTTGAGGCCGAGCCGTTTCGCCAGTTCGATCAACGCCTGCGCGAAGGCGCGGTCGTCATCGGACTGCATCAGCCTTTGTATGAACGCGCCGTCGATCTTGAGGATGTCGACGCCGAGCTTGCGCAGGTTGCGGAACGACGTGTAGCCGGAGCCGAAATCGTCGATCGCGATCCGGCAGCCGAGGTCTTTCACGCGGGAAACGAACCCGCGGGTGTCGTCGATGTCGTGGATCGCAGCCGATTCGGTGATCTCGACGATCAGCCGCTCGCCGACGCCGGGGTTGGCCCGCAGCAGGGCATCCAGCGCCGACCACCAGTCCGGGTCGGTGGTGGAAACCGGGGCAACATTGACGCTGGCGTGGAGGCTCGGCACCGCCGCCATTTCCGCCACCAGCAATTCGAGCACGCGATGATCGAGCAGCCGCTCCAGGCCGAGACGTTCGGCCACGGGGATCGCGGCGCTTGCCGGCACCAGCGAGCCGTCGACACGCCGGATCCGCATCAAGCATTCGTAGAACGCAATCTCTCTGCTGGGCGTCGCAACCACCGGCTCGAACGCCAGCAGGATGCGCCGCTGGTTCAGCGCCGTGACGATCTCGTCGGCGGCTTGCACGTTCTGCCGCCGCAGGGCCTCTCGCTCGACGTTCGGGCGGTAAACCTGGAACGAGCCCGGTCGCCGGGCCTTGGCCCGATCCAGCGTTTCCTGCGCGCGCGCGAGAATCTCCGGCACGTTCGACGCATAGCGTGGCGCAGCGACCCCACCCACGGTCACCGTGACGCCGACCGGCCCGGCTTCGGTCAGGATCACATCGTCGCGGACGCCGGCCACCTGCCGTTCGGCGGCCCGCTCCATATCTTCGAGCGTGCAATCGTTGAGGATGATGCCGAACTTGTTCCCGGAAAAGCGGCCGAGCTGGTCGCCGCCGCGCATCTTGGCGCGCAGCCGTTTGGCGACGGCGTTGATCGCTTCGTCGGCGATGTCGAAACCATAGGACTCGTTGATGCGCGCGAGATTGTCGATCGCCACCAGCATGAATCCGCACGATGCGCGCCGCGCCACCGTTTGCCGAAGCGTCGTTTCCAACGATTCTGTGAGGGAGGTGCGATTCATCTCTCCGGTCAGGTGGTCGAAGTGCGAGAGATAGGTGAGCCGCTCCTCCTGGTCGTGGGGCTCGTTGATCATGCGAACCGTGCCGTGCGCGTGCGCGGGCTTGCCGTCCGCGCCGGCAAACCAACGGCCGATGTCCTCGATCCAGAGCGGTTTTTTCGCGCCGGGCGGATGCAGCGCGTATTGAACCTGATAGGGAACGCCGGCGCCTTCGTCGTGCCGCGATGAGTTCATGATCGCGTCGAAGCGGCTCGTCGCGGCATCAGCCGCAAGCATCTTGGCATAGCTGCGTCCGCTCGAGATCGCGGCGGGGTCGGTCATCAGCACTTCGGTTGCGTTCCGGCCCCACGTCAGCGCGTCGTCGCCAATCGACCATGCATAAGGCACTTCGCCGATGGACGTCATGATCGCGGCCGGATCGAGCACCGCCCGGGCAGGAGCCGCGAACACGTCCGGTGCCGACGAGGGGGCAACTCGCTGACTTGGGGCGCGCGCGCTTTGAGCGCGCTCACCTGACACGTATTCACCTTGCACGTGTGTGTCGCGGCCTCGAGACACGATCGAACCCTTTTGCGAACCTTTTGGGAGAAGCCGCGTTGCCCCGTCGCGCGACACCGCGGCACCGATTCGGGACCGATCCTAGCGGAGAAGCCTTAAACAAACCGCAAATCCTGGTTGTGGCCGCCGGAAGGCTTTCGGCACGGCGCTTGCGATGCCTGTTGATGGGGACGGCGTTTGTCCCGCATTGAGACAGGGGCCGACGATGGCACCAGGAGCTGATTTACGATCTTTTAATCGGGCCGTGACCGTCGCGATCCCGGAGCGGGGACCCATGCCGCGCGACCGGCCGCTGCGCGGCGCTCCCTTCCTTGCTCAATTGATCGCCAACGCGAGCGGATGTCCGCAGACGCGCGAACGCCGGCGCGCCGGGCCGGCCGAAGTCATCGCGGCCTATCGCGCGGCGATGGCGAGAGCGGCGCTGTCAAAGCCGCGGTAACCAAGATTAAGGGTAACGGAAGCGGCGCGGTCAGGCGACGGAGTCGACCCGCTCGATTTGCAGGTCGCGTTGCGCGGTGCGGATGGTGACGATGAAGCCCGCCATTACGTCGACCAGGCTGATGATCATGAGCAGGAAAAACGTCGACGTTCCGGCCGCCGCGACCAGGAGGAATTCGACCAGCATGGCGATGAACAGCAGCATCGACAGGACGTGATCGACGATGGCGCGTGAACCCATCCGCGTCGCCTTCAGGATTTCGAGCGTCAGCAACAGAATGGCGACGGCGAGGAGAATGTCCTCCGTGGTCACCGTCCAGTCCTGGCCGGACATCAGATGAATGCTGGTCACCTTGTCGGTCCAGCCGATCCCCGGAGTCAGAAACGCGATCATGTTGTAGATCGCGAAGGGGACCACCAGCAGCGGGAACCCGATCAGGTACATCGTCCGCCCTCGGTCCGGTCCGCCTTGGGTCGCCCTTGCCGGCGGCCGCGCTTCAAGGCTTGCGCGCGGCCCTGAAGCCCGTGGCTTGAGCCTCGGTGGCTTTAAGCCTCGCTCTTGGCCTTGAGCACCGCCCGGCCCTTGTACATGCCGGTCTTCAGGTCGATGTGGTGCGGACGGCGCAACTCGCCGGAATCCTTGTCTTCGATGTAGGTCGGCCGCTTCAGCGCATCCGCCGAACGGCGCATGCCCCGCCTCGACGGCGATGTTTTCTTCTTTGGCACGGCCATGCTGGCGATCTCCTTGAAACGGCGGCGCGGGTTCACGCGCCGAACCGTCAAAACCTGCGGGAAGCCGGGCTTATAGAGGAAGCCTCACGCCAAGGCTAGACCCTTTGAGCCGTCAGGAGCGGCGCAGGCAGGCGTCGATCGACCGATGGCGGGCGGCGCGGGCCTGGACGATGCCGGCGATCCGCCGGACGGAGGGCCGGGGAGCCTTGGCGCTGCGCCGCCTCGGGTTCGGCAGCATGGCGGTGAGCAGCGCGGCCTCGCCGGGCGTCAACTGCGAGGCCGGCTTGTTGAAGGCGTGGCGCGCGCCGGCCTCGATGCCGAATTCGCCGTTGGGGCCCCATTCGGCGATATTGAGGTAAATCTCCATGATCCGCCGCTTGGGCAGCACCCAGTCGATCCAGAGCGCCAGAGGGAACTCCAGGGCCTTGCGCACCAAGCTGCGGCCCGGCCATAGGAACAGATTCTTGGCGACCTGCTGGGTGATGGTCGAGCCACCCCGCATCTCGGAGAGGTCGTCGGCATCCTCCAGCGCCTCGCGCAGCTCGGCCAGGTCCACCCCGTGATGGCTGCAAAAGCGGGCGTCCTCGGAAGCGATGACCGTTCGCGGCAGCACCGGGGCGATCCGCCCCAGCGGAACGACGATCCGCTCGACCCGCTTGCCAAGAAGCCAGCGGGCGATCATCGGAGTCGACACCGGGTCCACCAGACGGTACAGCGGCGCCAGCAAATAGGGCAGCAACACAAGGATCGCCAACGCCACGATGAGCCACCGGCCCAGGCGGAGGGCCGTTCTGCGAGGCGACCCGGAGCTTGTCATCGTTCCAGAGTTAAGCACAATTCATCCCATGTCGCGCACAGCCGCCAAATCCCACCCCGCCGCCGACGCTTCCTTCGCTGCGAAGCTGAACGCCGCCGCCGCCGAGACGGAGCATTTGCTTGAGCGGCTGCTCGATGCCGCTGCGGCCGAGGGCGAAATCGCCCGTCCCCATCGTATCGTCGAGGCCATGCGCTATTCGGGCCTTGGCGGCGGCAAGCGGCTGCGACCGTTTCTCACCGTTGAAACGGCGGCGCTATTCGGCGTTGCGCGCGGGCACGCCTTGATGGCCGGTGCCGCGATCGAACTGGTGCATTGCTATTCGCTCGTGCATGACGACCTGCCGGCGATGGACAACGACGACCTGCGCCGCGGCCGCCCGACCGCCCACAAGGCGTTCGACGAGGCCACCGCGATCCTTGCCGGCGACGGCCTGCTCACCTTTGCGTTCGACGTGCTGGCGCGGCCGGAAACCCATCCGGATGCCGCGGTGCGGATTGCGCTCGTGATGGGTCTTGCCCGCGCCGCGGGCCTTGGCGGCATGGTCGGAGGCCAGATGCTGGACCTTGCCGCCGAGGGCCGGTTCGGCAAGAACGACACGCCGCAGGGCGAACAGGACGTGCTTACGCTGCAGGCGATGAAGACCGGCGCGATCCTGAAATTCTGCTGCGTCGCCGGTGCGATCCTCGGCCATGCGCCGAAGGCGCGGCTCGACGCCGTCAGCCGCTACGGCCAGGTGATCGGCCAGGCGTTCCAGATTGCCGACGATTTGCTCGATGTCGAAGGCGACGCCGCCACGCTCGGCAAGGCCGCCGGCAAAGACGCGGCCCACGGCAAGGCGACGCTGGTCGATCTCCTGGGTGTCGCCGGCGCGCGGGCGCGCTTGGCCCAACTCGTGCTGGAGGCGGAGAGCACGCTCGCTCCGTTTGGCGCCGATGGCGCGATCCTGAGGGACGCGGCGCGCTTTATCGCGGAGCGGCGTGCCTAAGCGCCCGCCCGTCTCGCGCGAAGCCGGCCGCATCGCCAAGCGTCCGGCCTATCTCGTTCGGCTCGGAGTCGCGCACAAACGACTCGCCATTTCCGTAGCAATTGGCCTTGCCACGGCGCTGGCGCTGGTCGCGTTGCCCTTCACTGCGATCACGCGCGCGCTGATCGGCTGGGATGTCGGCCTGCTGATCTATCTCGTTGCAGCAGCGGTCATGATGGGTCGTTGCTCCACGGTCGCGGCGATCCGCAACAACGCCGCTAGACAAGATGAAGGGGCATTCGCGATCCTGATCCTGGCTGTGGGTGCCGCCGTGGCAAGTCTGGGCGCGATTTTTGCGGAACTTGCCGCCATCGACCGCGGTGCGCCGAGCTACCCGCTCTACATCGCGCTTGCCATCGGCACCGTGGTGCTGTCCTGGACGTTCACCCACACGATCTTTGCTCTGCACTACGCGCACGAGTTTTATGGCGACCGCGCGCAGAAGAACGGCCTGAAGTTTCCCGATAACCAGCAGCCGGATTACTGGGATTTCGTCTACTTTTCGTTTGTCATCGGCATGACGTTCCAGGTGTCCGACATCGCCGTCACGCATAAGTCGATCCGGCGGATGGTGGTGGCCCACGGCGCGCTGTCGTTTTTCTTCAGCACCGCCATTGTCGCCATGACGGTGAACATCGCGGCGAATATCATTCAGAAGTAGATTCGGGACGGCTACAGGGCGTACCCACGATGACCGCCACCATCCAGGTTGTTCTCTTGCTGCTCGCGGTCCTGGTGGTGATCGCGGTGGTCGCGCAGCGGCTGAAGCTCGCGCCCTCGATCCTTTTGGTGATCGCCGGCATCATGCTGGCGCTGGTGCCGGGCCTGCCGCCGATCGAGCTCGCGCCGGAGCTGGTTCTGCTCGTTCTGCTGCCGCCGCTGATCTACTCCGCCGGCGTGTCGATGAGCTGGCGCGAGTTCCGCTTCAACCTGCGGCCGATCACGCTGCTGGCGTTCGGTTGCGTGGTGTTCACCACCTGCGCGGTTGCGCTCGCGATGCATCACCTGCTCGGCTGGCAATGGGGCGTGGCGTTCGCGCTCGGCGCCATCGTCGCACCGCCGGACGTGGTCGCGCCGCTCGCCATCGCGCGACGGCTCGCGCTGCCGCACCGGCTCATTGTCGGCCAACGACGCCACCGCGCTGATCCTCTATCGGTTCGCCGTGCTCGCGGTGACCACCGGCACGTTCTCGCTCGTGGATGCGGCCGACACCTTCGGCCTGATCGTCGTCGGTGAGATCGTTTACGGCATCGGCGTCGGCTGGCTGAGCCTGCGGCTGCGGCAATGGGCGAGGAACCCGCGCGTGGAGATCACGCTGTCGCTGATGACGCCGTATCTCGCTTATTGGATTCCCCAGCATCTCGGCGGCTCCGGCGTGCTGGCGACGGTCGCCTGCGGACTCTACGTGAGCTGGAACGGACCGCGCCTGATCTCTGCGACGACCCGGCTGCAGGGCATGTTCTTCTGGGATTTGATCGTCTACCTGATCGAGGGCTTCGTCTTCCTCATTACCGGTTTGCAGGCGCGCACGCTGATCGAGAAGGCGCACGATTTTCCGATCGGCGAGTTGCTGATCGCCATCGCCGTCGCCGCTGTGATCGTGATCGCCGCGCGTTTCGTCTGGGTGTTCCCGGCGGTCTATGTGCCGCGCTGGATCTGGCGTCCGTTGCGGGCGCGCGATCCAACGCCGCCGTGGCAATGGACCTTCATCCTGGGTTTCACCGGTGTGCGTGGCGTCGTTTCGCTTGCCGCCGCGCTCGCGGTGCCCCTGACCATTGAAAGCGGCGCGCCGTTTCCCCACCGCGACATGATCCTGTTCGCCACGTTCGGCGTCATCATCATCACGCTGGTCGGACAAGGGCTGATGCTGCCGAGCGTCATCCGCTGGCTCGGCATCGCCAATGACGGCCGCAGCGAGCACCGGCGCCAGCAGGAGGCCGAGCTTGCCGCGCGCAGCCAGGCGATCGACGCCGCGCGCCGCCACCTGGAGAAGATCGCGGGAGAGCGCAAACTGAGCGGCGATGTCGTGGCGCTTCTCAACGCGCGCCACGATCATCGTGCGCGGTTTATTCCGAGCGACCTCGACGAAGGCTTGAGCCGAATCCACGCCGGCAACGATCTGCGGCTGGAGCTGATCGCGGAGGAGCGCCGTTTCCTCTATCAGCTTCTGCGCGACGGCAAGATCGTCGATGAATCGCGGCGGCGGCTGGAGCGCGAATTGGACCTGGAGGAAGCGACGATTCTGGCCCACCGCAACGAGACACCATTATAGGCGGCCGTCTCGCTTAGAGCATGATCCCGAAAAGTGGGTTCCGATTTTCGGATAAGATCATGCTCAGTCAAAAAGATAAGCGACGAGTCTGCTTCAACGCAGTTGAATCAGACTCTAGCGCTTGTGGAGCGTTTTCCATACGCCCTTGGCCGTTGCGACGGTGCGAGTCCCGACCACGAGTTCGGCATCCATGAACACCAGTGAGCGTGTCCGGCGCACGACGCTGCACTTGGCTTCGACAAATTCGCCGATCTGAACGGCGTCGATGAAGTGCACATCGAGTTGAATGGTCGCTTGCGGCTGGCGCTCGTTGGCATACCAACAGGCCATTCCCATCGAGCGGTCGGCAAACGTCATCAGCATGCCGCCCTGGACGACGCCGCGACGGTTATGATGCTTCGGCTCGGCCACGAAGGCGTAGAGGTGTTTGTCGCCGGATTTGCGCGTCCAGAACGGGCCGACCAGCCCGACGAAACCTTCGTCCGTATAGGGTTCCCAACCGGCTGCGGCGGGATCGAAGGCCGCGGTTTCGATTGCTGCGGGCTTGGCCGGCGTTTCAGTGCTCGACATTCGGGAAACTCGCTTCGACAGCGGACGAGGCCCGCGACGTGCGTCGCCGGCCGCGATGGTTTGGATGGGATGTTTATTCCGCCGCGGTTTGTCCGGCCCCACCGACGCCGTAGCGGCGGTCGATGTAGTCGATCACGAGTTTCTGGAAATCCTCGGCCACGGTCGGTCCGCGCAGTGTCACGGCCTTCTTGCCGTCGATGAACACCGGAGCGGCGGGCGCCTCGCCGGTGCCGGGAAGCGAGATGCCGATGTCGGCGTGCTTGCTCTCGCCAGGGCCGTTGACGATGCAGCCCATCACCGCGACGTTCAGGGCTTCGACGCCGGGATATTTTTTCTTCCACTCCGGCATCGAGTCGCGGATGAACGACTGGATGCTGCCGGCGAGCTCCTGGAACGTGGTCGATGTTGTACGGCCGCAGCCGGGGCAGGCCGCGACCAGCGGCACGAAGGTGCGGAAGCCCATCGTCTGCAGGATCTCCTGCGCCACCTTCACCTCAAGCGTGCGGTCGCCGCCCGGTTCGGGCGTGAGCGAGACGCGGATGGTGTCGCCGATGCCTTGCTGCAGCAGGATGCCGAGCGCCGCCGACGACGCGACGATGCCCTTGGAGCCCATGCCGGCCTCGGTGAGGCCGAGGTGGATCGCATAGTCGGAACGTTTGGCGAGGTCGGCATAAACGAGCACCAGGTCCTGCACCGACGACACTTTCGCCGACAGGATGATCTTGTTGCGCGGCAGGCCGATCTCCTCGGCGCGCGCGGCCGACAGCAGCGCCGACTGCACCATGGCCTCGCGGGTGATTTCGCGCACGTCCTTGGGGTCGTTGGACTTGGCGTTCTCGTCCATCAGGTGCGTCAGCAACTCCTGGTCGAGCGAGCCCCAATTGGCGCCGATGCGCACCGGCTTGTCGTGCTTGATCGCCATTTCGACGATGGCGGAGAACTGCTTGTCCTTCTTGTCCCTGAATCCGACGTTGCCGGGGTTGATGCGGTACCTGTCCAGCGCCTCGGCGCAGCCGGGGTGATCGGCCAAGAGCTTGTGGCCGATGTAGTGGAAGTCGCCGACGATCGGCACGTCGCAGCCGATCTTGAGCAGGCGCTCCTTGATCTTGGGCACGGCCGCCGCGGCTTCGTCGCGGTCCACGGTGATGCGCACGATCTCCGAGCCGGCATTGGCCAGCGCCGCCACCTGCCGGACGGTGGAATCCACGTCCGCGGTGTCGGTGTTGGTCATCGACTGGACTACGATGGGAGCCCCGCCGCCCACAGTGACGTTGCCGACCTTGACCGCGACCGACGGCCGTCTCGCCTGCATT